>JAUWHL010000059.1 GCA_030605895.1 Promethearchaeota archaeon
AGTTTAGATTAAACTTATCTTTTATTATTTCTCTTGCTAAGGAACCATTCTTATAACATATTAAGCTCATATAATCTCCTGTTGGCGCTCCAAATACATGTCCCTCTCCTTTAATATCAAGATATAAATCTTGTAAATAGCCAAAATATGTATCGCTTGTACCTAGACTTATTCCTACTTTCCCTTTTTCGATTAATCCAACACCAATAAGACTATTTGGATTATCACCAGACCAAGCTATCAGATTAGTATTTGGATTAAATTCAAATTTTTTTACAAAATATGAAGATATCTTTCCAATGATAACATATGGCTGTGAAAGTAGAGGTAATTTTTCTCTTAAATTAGGTGCAGTTGCTTCTAAAGCTCTCTCATCCCATTGCTTAGTTTTTATATTCATTAAATTCATTCCAGCTCCATCACCATGATCGATAGGAGCATTTTTTCCTAACATAATTGACGCCATAAAAGAGATGACTAAGTGAATGATTGAGGATTTTTCGTACAATAAAGGGTGCTCTTGAAAAAATTTTCGAATTTGAGGTCCCGAAAAGCGTTCAATGGTATTAGAACCCAATAAGTTTATCGTAGATTCTAATCCCCCAAGTTTCTTACGAATTTCTTCACATTGTTTAGTCGTACTCGAATCCATCCAAATTGGACTTGTCGGACGAGAAAATGAGTTCTTTAATTGAGATACTAATGTTCTACCCATATCTAATTTCTTAAGGGTTCTTACAAAATCACTATTTAAATAAACTGTTCCATGTTGTTGTCCTGAACCGGAAATGGCTTTAATATCAAAAAGAGAGACCATAGAATTCCTCATTTTTTCAAAAAGTAATTCTAAAGCCTCAACCCACATAAGAGGATATGAATGTATAACTTTTTCATTATCTAAGATTATTACACCATTTTGAGTATGATAATGAGGTAATTCTTTATCAAAGTTGATGTTATTCCTATAAACCACTTTATTTAAATTAAAATCTATTAAAATTGCTGTCAAACTCTGGGTTGAGCAATCTAATCCAAGAAAAAACTTATCCATAAAAAACTATATTTCTTCAATCTAAATGAATTTTATCATATGATTTAATAACCTTACCAATGATTCCTTCTATATCTCAAATTTAAAAAGAAATAAATATTGTTTAGCTTTTTTAAATATATCGGCGTTTTAGGGAGAATTAAACAATACCCATCGTCAGTAAGGATTGATTTTTAATTAATTCCTTTACCATTCCATTACAAACTTGATCGATATTAGTAACACCTACTTTTTCTAGGCGACTTTTTAAACTATTTTTAAAAGTTTGTGTTAAAACATTAATGTTAATTACATCAGTCTTTCCCACTTCATCTTGAACAGCATATAGAATAAGTCCTCTGCCAACTTGTTCTGTTTTTCCAATTTTTTTTGCCAGTAGATTTCCAAAAAATTCAATAAGATTCATTTATTTACCCCTCCCTAGCTAATTTCATTAAATCTTCTTCTTTGATTTCAGGTTCAGAGAGAGTCTTTGCTTTTAATTTTTCGATTTTACTCCCTAATGTTACCCATGCATAAAAGTTTCCAACAGCAAAAATTAATAATATAACTGCATTAAATATTTTGAGTATACTTGAAGTTATTTCAACTAATCCAGTAGGACCAATCATTCTTACTATAACTTGGAGTGGTATATAAAAACCCGGTAAAGCATAAACAATAGAAGAAATTCCTATTATAATATACCTACGTTTTACATACTTATTTATATCTTGTTCCTTGATTAAGTTATATGCTGAAAACGATGCTGAAGCATTCCAAAGAGCTGCAATAAATATAGTTAAACTTAAAAAGTAGATATCGAAGAAGTTAAACATGTCAGAATACTCAATTAACCTCAAAATTGCAAATGTAAATGAAGATGCTGATAATGCTAATCCTGTAGCAAAGATTAACTTAAAAAAGCTATGCATTTCTTTATAGAAAGTCTGTTTGGTGAAAATAATAATAAAGAAGAGGCTTAAAAATTGGACGATGTAATATGATATTTCAGATATTGTAAATCCAACACCAGTAGTGGTAGTACCAACGGATTTAAATATACCCACCATAGATGCGCATATGAAAAACCCTATTAGCCACCTTAAATTCGACAATTTGGTTTTTCTCATACGTGAATAGAGCTTCACAATCGTTATTATAAAAAGCACTAAAATAATTGAGGAAAGAAATATGTTTATCATGGTATCTGGTTCCATTTATTAATCACTTTTGTATTTTATTTTTTTTAGATTTATTTAATGTTAAAAAATTGATACAAAAAAGTCTATTTAAATATTCAGATAAGGATACAATTTTTTTTAATTAGTACAAAATAAAAAATAATCAAAGTTAACATAATTCGAAGGGACAAAGAAAGTTATCTTTCTATAATACAAATCATTCAATTTCTGCTCAGTTTACAAATTTGAGCTAGAGTTATAATCTAATTAGCTTTCATTAACTTCTAACCGTTCTCCAAGTCTGTAATAATTGAAATCTCCACCCGTAGCCCATACTATTGGATGAATCTTCCTCCAGTCGAGCTTGACGTTATCCTCTTCCTTAATAGTGTATTGTTGATTTACATAAGATTTAATTACCTTACCAATAATTCCTTCACCATCGCCATAGTCGAGGATTTCATGTACTTCACATTCTATATTTACTGGACATTCACGAATCATTGGGGCTGTTTTTAATTCTCCGTAAAAATTATCAAAGAGTGAACTTTTATCAATATCCCGTCCAGATTTACTTCCACAAATATTTGTTTTTTCCACGAGATCCTCCGAAGGGATATTTACACTAAAGGTCATATTCTCATGAATTCCGATTGTAGTATAGCGTGTTGGAGATAAACTGAAGAAAATATACTTACCAAAATCAAATGGACAGCTATACCCAATAACCAAATAGTTAGGCTTACCATTGACATTTGCTCCAACCAGAATTACAGGTAAGGGACTTAAAAGATTCCCTTCAATAATTTGCTTATTTAAGTTCTCATTATTCATTTTAATCAAAAAAAATTTAGAATATTATTATCATTTTTTATACATTTTTCCAATCTCAAATGCTGGTGCGAGTTTTTCCCCAACTTTCCAATAATTGTTCAGTGAATATGTATACGTTTTAAATTTGGCCATATCTGGTATCCCTTCAGTTAAATAATCCTCATCAGCATAAGCATTAACTACTTTTCCGATAAAAATTTCATGACCTTTCTCAACCTCCACTAACTCCTTTACATTAATGGTTTTAATAACCTCACATTCAAGATTTACTGGGGAGAGATTTACCATAGGTGCTGTTTTTAGATCCCCGTAAAATACATCAAATATTTCTGATTTATCTATTTCTTTACCTGAAACTATACCACAATAATCAATCTTTTCTGCCAAATCTTCCGAGGGAGTGTTAACGCTAAATGTTCCATTTTCCTTAATACCAATATTAGTATAATGGGTTTCATAAGAAGCAATTGAAATTAATGGTGGTTGACTTTCGACAATACCAACATATGCGAGGGTCTCAAAATTTGGTTTTCCATTCACATTAGCCCCGATAAGAGCAACTGGCATAGGAAATAAATATGCTTTCGGAGGAATTTTATTTTTATTCATTATATCACACTTTTAAGATCTATGTATATAATAGGATTTGATAAGATTAATAGATGAGATCTTTGAACTTAGAATGAACTTTGAACTTAATTTCAATTTTTTAATTGTATTTTTCTAAATCATTCATATTCTCAATTATTTTAGGCAGAAATAATGGTTTGATATTGGACTTTAAAAACTTTATTAGAAATTAAGTATTAAACAAAAAGATTATTTTAAATCCAAGATTATAAATATTGGAAATTGATAAATTATCAATTATCGAGTAAAAACTTAACATGACTGAAACTAATGAATTAACGCTTAATGGAGATACAAAAAGAATTCTATTTCAATCTATGGAACTAATTATGAAGAATATTAAGGCTAACATTGATCATTTAGACAAGAATTTCAAATACACCAAGAAATTTATTAATTTGGTTCATGATGGGTTAATAAATAAGCGTAGATTATTCTTATTGGCCTCCGGTAGAAGTGCTTTTATTTTACAGTGTTTTGCTACAAGATTAGTGCATTTAGGAGCCGAAGTGCATATCGTAACTAACTTAGCGTCGATGCCCGCATTGCGGAAGAAGGATATCTTGATTGTACTTTCTGGTTCTGGTACTACTGGTATTGTTGTTAGTTTACTTAATAATTATGTAAATACAGTGAAACCATATGGAATTGTCACTATTACTAGTCATCCAGAAACAGTGATAGGCAGAATTGGCGATATTACTATAAAACTTAAAGGTAGAACAAAACGAGATAAAGTAGTTGGAGATACAGCGGTACTTGCGCCCGAAGGTACAATGTTTGAAATTGCAGCCTTTTGTTATTTGGATGCCATTATAGCAGAATTAGCAATAAAAATGGGTAAAACGAATAAAGATTTACTTGAAAAACATTCACAAGGTACTTAAAAAATAATAATTTTCTTTTTAATTCTTCAATTCTTTTTAATTACAAAGAAAATTGCAACTTCATTAAACATGCGCCGATTTATAGTGTTTTTACTAGAATTTTAATTCGATGAATAAAAATCTCCAAATCGGCGCACACTTTAAATATCTAATGCCCCAATTGCAGCGCAAAATTCAGAGTTCTTTAAGAAAATCCCATTTTTTTTATTCACTTTACATAGAAGGGAGAGAATTTTCTTTAAAATCTTATTTTCTTTTAAAAAACCTCCACAAAAAACAATATCTGTAACATCATAATTATCGGCCATATTATTAGCAATTGTTCCTAAATTTTCACCAATCAAACAAATTATAGAAGTTATAAAATCTTTTTGATTTAAAGATTTAAGATCATAATTTTCATTAATTTTACCTAATGAGGCTGCGGTGAATTCTCTGAAAAGTAAATCAACTCTCTTATCATCTGAATGATATATATCTGAAACCTTTAAATCAACATTATATCGATTTCCTTTCTTGGCTAAGATCATTGCTTGTTGGAAATTATCCAAATTGAATATAGTTTTTATTAATCCCATAAAAAATCCTCCTCCAAGTGCAGATCCCCCCAAATGCTTTATACTATCGTTCTTCAGAACAATTGAAGTCCCTGTTCCTATAGTCACTATTAATGAGCGTGAGAGATCCTTCTTTTTTTCTAGAGTATAAAGGAATTCGATGCCTTTCACATTTGCTTCGAATTCATTTATAAGATTTGATATACAGTCTTTTGAATATTCTGTGTACAACTGAAAACTTCTTCCACCAGTAAAATTGAATATTTTTAACTGATCTTTTTTTATATTCAATAATGTTCTAATCTCTGAAAGGCTAGTACGAGTAGGAAAACAAGATAAGTTTAATTCGTTATTATCAAAATATGCAATTTTCGAAAGAGTTTGTCCCATATCGATTCCAATTTTATCTAATGGAATTTCAATAACATTATCGTTTAAAATTATTTTTGGCATCCTTCTTATCACTTAACTTAAAATTCAATTCTTTCATTATATCATATTATTAATTTAATAAATGAATTTTGCCTAACGCTTTCATGTTAACCCAATTAAAATCAAAGAAACTGGAAGTAGCAATTAGCAAAGGTAATACTCCAAATGAAAGTTTATTAAAAGGAATTGATATTCTTGGAGGAATTTCTAAATTTATAGACGAAGGTGACCAGGTTTTTATTAAATTTAATTTATGTTTACCTGGAGGTTTTCCTATAAATACAAATTTGGATGTTCTTCAAACTCTTATTAATTCCTGTAAAAAAGCAGGCGCAAAGAAAGTTTATTTAGGCAGTTTTCCTTTTAAAGGAGTTCCGATTAAAGTCATATCAGATTTATTAAATCTCAATGAATATTTTCAAACAATTGGAGCAGAATTAGCATTTTTAGATAATAGTGATAATTTTGAGATTAAGGAAATTAATCGAGATCAATTAAAAAAAATTAAATACAATTCACATACGATCGTTCAAATAAAAGATAATGAATTTCTTGTACCAAATATAATTCTTAATTCAAATAAATTTATCTCTGTTAATCAAATTAATGTGAATCCTTTATTCAAGCTTAATTTATCTTTATTAAATCTTTATTCCAT
>JAUWHL010000119.1 GCA_030605895.1 Promethearchaeota archaeon
AAAAAATAAATAGAATTATGTCAGAATACTGATCTATAATTAATTATATGACTAATAAATTAATAACATATTTTGTTTTAAAAACAACAATCTTTATTCAGTTTTTGTTTCTTCTGATTCTTCAGAAGGCTTTTCTTCAGATGACTTTTCTTCAGAAGGTTTTTCTTCAGAAGACTTTTCTTCAGAAGAAGTGGGTACTCTTGTCTTATTAGAGGGTTTAGGAGCTCTTTTTGGTTGCCATAGTTTTTTCACATTAATTCTTTCAGATCTCTTTATCTCTGATTTTCTAGATCTTTTTATATCAACTTCTACAATCTCGAATTGATCGTCAGGAACCTCTTTATCTTCTCCTCCTTCAGGAATAGATACTAACTTACTCTTAATTATTACCGAACTTGATAATGGATATATCGTTTTAGCAACTCGTTGAATTTGGTTATCAAGTTCTCGTGAAATCATTGCTTTTATAAATTTCTCGTGATTGTACGAAGAAGCAAATTCACGTAGTACTTCATCCATTATTTTTCGTATTAAATCTATTTGAGAGCTCCGTGCTCTTTTAATTGTTGTACAAACT
Source organism: Promethearchaeota archaeon (assembly GCA_030605895.1). Lineage (GTDB taxonomy): Archaea > Asgardarchaeota > Lokiarchaeia > Sigyniarchaeales > SOKP01 > Loki-b32. The sequence continues at coordinate 578 of JAUWHL010000119.1, forward strand.
CCAGTTACACGAAATATATAACCATCTTTAGTTGTTAAATTTTTTATTGTTTGAATTTTGGAGCTACCTCTTCCAATCAAAGATCTTATGTAATCACTTGTATATTGATGACCAAAAAAAATAGTGTCAGCCCTCCCATTCTCAAAATTCACATTATTAACTTTAAAAATAAGTTTTAGACTAATATCTGAGTATTTTCCGGTAAAATCATAGAGAAGATTCTCCACTATTCTTCCATCAATAGTATCTTCTAACCCTATTATTTCTCCAATTTCATTATTATTAAAACTGCGAGGCGCCACGCAAGTTATCCATTTTTTATCTGCCCATTTAACTTTCTTAACTTTTGGTTTTTTTTTTCTGGCTTTTGAACTCAATTTAATACCCCCTTTATCTCGCGACTAAAGTTCTAATGCTTTCCGGGTCATATTTGAAATCAGATGCTAAAACTTTCTTCTTTTTATAATATTTTATCAACCGATATATCTTGCTCTCTGTTCGATTCAAACCTTTTTTAGCTTCTAAGTCTTTATGATTTTCCTCGAGATGCTTTCTAATGTTTAAAGCTCTTTTTACTAAGTTAGTAAGTTCTTCAGGTAAAGGAGCTTTAATATCATTTTCATTGAGAATTTGACTGATTTTTTTACCTGCTACAACTTTAACTAGTGGTACTCCTCGAGAATCTCTCATTATAGTGCCGATCAGAGATTTTGAGAGTCCCTTTCTTGCTAACTTAACAACTTCATTCTTAACTTCTTCAGGTGATAACTCTACCCAAACTGGTTTTTCCAATCTTGCAGGACGAGTTGACCCACTTTTCCCTTTCTTCCTACTGTGCATCCGAGCCATTTTTTATTTAATTCTCCTGTGTTTTAAAGATTAATACTGAGATTATAAACATAACAATTTAAAAAAATTAAAGAAGTATACAAAATAAAATTTTGGAATTTTGTTTGGTTTAAAGAGAGAAATTTTAAATTTTACATACTTATTTAATCTTTATTCAGAGAACAAATTCTTCATCTTTAATCAATTTATATGTATTTCTAACAGATTCATGTCCAACATCTCCTCCCGCACCTTCCCCTCCGACACTATCACCTGTGATATATAGATTTTTAATGTTTTTAATTTTATTTCCTGGTCTTTTTAATTGATGCTGTTCAATATTAATTTCAACACCATCTACCATCTCAGAAAATAAAGGCCTTTCATGCAATAAGTAATTTTCAATATTAGGGAAAAATTGTAGAATTGCATCTCTTAAATTTCGATGAATCTCTTTCATTTTATCCTTATTCCTGATATCATCAAGATCAGTTGCGGTAAAGAAAGACATTAAAGAGTGACCTTGTGGAGCGACTTCTGGTGATAAATTTGAGGGGATGAAACCAAAAGCATAAGGATTTTCAAAGAAAATAATTCCCTTTAAATTACTGATTGGTTTAGAGAGACAAAAATCGATTGAAATCCCTGTGGTTGGTCTAAGATTCTTGCACTTTTCAACAAATTTCTTCTCACATAACTTATCATCTAAAATAGTAAATAAATGTTGAACAGGGATAGTTGAGATAATTTTATCTGCCCTTATTATTTCATTATCGATTTTGACTCCTACTACCTTTGAAGATTCTACGATAATCTCTTTAACTTCCGAATCTAATCGAATTTCACCTTTATTTTCGTGAATTTTTTCAGAAAAACTATTAAAAATTGAATTCCAACCCCTTTTGGGGTAAAATACGCTTCCTTTTTTAAGCACTCTATGAATATTATGTAATAACTCTCCTGCTGAAGATCTTTCAGGAAAAGGATTTACCTGCATCGATGAACTTGCCATTATTAAAAATCTCTGCAATTTTGGATGAATATTTTCTCTATTAAACCATTCTACTAATGACAAGTCATATAACTGCTTAAAATCATTTTGTTTCATTTTTATTACTTTTATCATGAATTTCAAAGTTTTAATAGTTGGAACCAAATCACTTTTTATAACCGCCATTATTCCACCAGTTGGAAATAGTGTTTTTTTTCCATTTTCTAAAAAAGCCCACGAGCCTCCCGGTTTAATAAAGTCAACAGGTTTACCGATTTCATTAAGAGAAATACCAAGAGCACTTTTGGATCCAAATTTGACAGGATGGGGGCCGTAATCGAGTTTAAAACCACCTATATCGACAACTCTCGCTCTACCGCCTATATTCTTTGCTTTTTCGAGAATTAATACTTTCCCATTTTGAGACAGTAAAGCACCGATATGTAAACCTGCAATTCCGGCTCCTATCACAATATATTTAAAATCATTATTCATGACTAATCATCAAAAAAATACTAATTATCTATTTCAAATTTTTATATATCTAATAAATCTTATGTAATTATTGTAAATATGAGAAATGAAAAAAATATCATTTACTTTGTTACAACAAATGAAAACAAATTCGAAGAGATTCTAAAGTTGTTTCAAAGTGAAAATGTAAATTATAATTTAATACAACTTAATGTTGAAGTAAATGAAATCCAAACAAATAGTATACAAGAAGTGGCTTCATTTAAATTAAATAGCATAAAAGGGCAAGTAGATGGATCTTATTTTATAGAAGATGCTGGATTTTTTGTAGATATACCTCTCAATGGTTTTCCGGGAGTTTATTCTTCATATGTCATGAAAACTATCGGTAATAATGGAATATTGAGACTAATAGATGATTTTGAGAAGACAAGTGCTCATTTTTCTTCAATAATAGCGCTTTACTTTAAACCTCTTGATAAAAATCTATTTTTTGAAGGAACTATTCATGGAAAGATATCAAAAACAGTTAGAGGAGAAAGAGGATTTGGTTTTGATCCCATTTTTATTCCGAATTCAATATCGAATAAAACTTTTGCTGAAATCTCAACAGAAGAAAAAAATAATATTTCACATAGAGGTCAAGCTTTAAAGAAATTAATTAGTTTTCTAAAAAACTAGAAAAATAATGTTTACTAATATCGTTATAATAATAAAAATCTCGCTTGAATTTTTTGAAATAACAAAAATGATACTGATAAGAATTTGTACAGAACACCATCTGCATTCTTGGACAATTTATTAGAATAAAATCAATCAATCTTTTTACCACATTCAGGACAAATTTCTGATGTAGTCTTTTTTCCACAATGTGGGCAGAATTTAGGAACTACAGGAGGCGCCTCAAATACTTGAACATTTTGAGGGCTATATTGAACTGTTTGTTGTTCTTCATGAGGATGAACTACTCCAGTTGTCATAGTCTTTTGAGTCTTTTTGGCGGAAGTTATAGCGGCTATTATCCCTAAGAAAATGAAAAATCCTCCTAAATACATAAGGTAAGTACTTTCAATGATGATGACGTCGAAAACAATAATAACAATTCCGATTACTATGAAACAAGGTCCTGGTTCTTCATTTGGCATAATTAATTTAACACAAAAATTTGATATATTGATCATATAGTAAATTTCTATATTATTTAGTTTTGCAAAAAGGAATCTTTAAATACTTTTAAGTAAATTTTACAGACGAATAAATAAATTCGAAATATTTTTACATTATTTTTTCCAGTAGATAAATCCTTTTCAATTTTGAAATGCATGAATCCAAAAGCAATACTAAAAAGAAATTTAAAAATAATATATTTAGTAATTTAAAAAGTCTGGCGGAAGATATCCATTATGCTTTTCTTGTAGAAAAATTTAACCAAAATCACATAAGTTCCTAGAAATGCAAAAGAGATTGATAAAATAAACACACGAAGCAAAGTATCTATCGGAAGAGTGAAGATTGTAGGCATTTCCGTCATCAACCCCATATTAGTTTGGAGTAAGTAACCTGTGTAGGTTCCTATAATTGTTCCCATAATACCTGCAGATAATAAAATAATCATACTTTCTATTAAAAACATATTTCTGACATTCCGATTTTTCATGCCCATAGATCGAAGTATCCCAATTTCAAATTTCCTCTCTATTATAACAGCATACATGCTACTAACCAGTCCAAAGATGCTGATCATTATTGTAAACATTAGAATTAATTCCATTAGGAAACTTTGTCTTTCTGTCATTGCCTCCATGAAATTAATTTTAGAAATCGCGTCATCAATTATTATATCCTTTTCTTGATACATGTTGCGAATATCATCTTTAGTTTCTTTGATATTTTCTTCAGATTTTTCTATTAAATTTATAAACACTTTATCTACAATCATATTGCTTTCTCCCGGGTTATCAATTTTCATTAAACGCATATAATTCTCCAATGACACCATAACTCCTCCTCCATATGCAGACATTTCATTAGTTCTGAAATTATAAAATCCAGGAATCCCACCTGAAATTCCTACAACTCTAAATAATGTGACATTACCAGGATCCTTTTCTATTTGAGGATTAATGAAAGTTATTCGTACATATTCACCTACTTCTCTAATACCAATTAAACTTGCAATAGATTTTGCTATTATGCATGTATTATTATGAATAAATAATTCATTAAAGGAATAATCAGTATTACTACCATCACTTTTCCAAATTAATAAGTTTTTATCAATTAAATCAACGAATTCCTCATTGATTCCTATAAATCCAGCATCTACTGCATCAAAATCCATCATATCTCCCACAGTGGTTTGAAATTTAGTTTCCTCTTGAGCTGAATAGAACTGAAACATGTTCATCATCATTGCTTCTGATGAGTCACCTGAAAAACCGACCTGCCCCTCACTAACCTCAAACATTGCTGCTAAAGTGGCTTGAAAATCGAAAGTATTATGAAGTGAAATTCCTAATTTGTCTACTCCTGCTAAAATCTTTAATTCTTCAACCATTTCAAGAGTTAGAGCATCTTCAGGACTATATAATTCTTGATTCATTAATACTAAATCTGATCCATATTGAAATTTTAAATTTAATGCTGTATTATCTGATTGCATTTCAGTAGCACTTGTGATGAAAAATATAAATGAAAAACTAATAGCAAACATAACAACAGTACTGGTATTACGCCTACTATATCGTTTTAATGAAATTCTAATTATATTACTATATTTTCTAATGCCTGGAGATATTACTCCTAAAAAGATTTTCTGAATTAATGGAATAATTCCCACTGAAGCAAAAACCAACCCGATTACAATAGCAGCAAGTAAACCAATAAATAACGCTGAAGTTAACATGAAATCACCAGTGACAAAAATATTTGGCATTAAGATAAAAACAATCATTCCAATTGTAGCAACCGCAATCCCTGCAAGAAAACTTTTTACATTCATACTCCCTTCTTTTTTAACTTCCCACCCTTCTTCTTTAGTTTGAAAAGGAGTTATTGATTTTATAATGTCAATCTTCGCTGTTTTAAGAGCAGGCAATAAAGATACTGCTAAGGACACTAGAGTCCCTATTGTAAATGTTAATATTAGCGTATCGGGGTGAATGACCCATTCTACTTCTGCATATTCAAATTGAAATCCATACATGGGGAATATTGCACGAGATATAGGTCTCATTAAGGTTACACCTAATATCATTCCCACAATTGAACCAATAAGACCCAATATTAAACCTTCAAAAAGAACCATTTTTATTGGATATGTTTTTTTTCCCCCGACAACTCTTGTAATACCAAATTCTCTCTGACGCTCTTCAGCTGAAGTAGATAAGATACTATTTATTAATATACCAGTTATAAGTGTGGAAAGAATTATAATAAACCAAAATATTATTGTAGTCATCATTAACATGAATTGACCACCTTCAAGTTCCTCTAATTTCGGAAGATTTACTGAGAATTCGTTAAGATCTAATCTTTCTTGTATTCTTGCCCCTATTACTCGTAGTCTTCTTGTTGTTCTATCTAAATCGCTTGCGTCATAAACAGATTTTGGATTATTAATAGTCCCGAATATAAAATTTATTTGACCTTCTCGCTGTAAGAATGTTTGAGCTTGCTGTAAATTAACAAGTATTAAGGATGATTCAAATTGCATGAACCTAAGATCTTGAATACAAATTTCAGCTATAGTTAGATTTAATTCATAAGTTTGATATTCCATATGTACAATATCACCCCTACTAACGTTAAGGATTTCTGCAACATTCCATAGGATAACACACTCGCCATTATTTGGCTCTCTATCATAAATCTTATCTGTCTCTTTCCCTTCATCATCTACAATAACCAAATCCCCCATATTTCCATTTGTAGCTTCTTTTATAAAATCAATGCCATATAATTGTAGAGAACCACTCGTGTTTATTTTATTTGATGTCGTCGTTAC
>JAUWHL010000214.1 GCA_030605895.1 Promethearchaeota archaeon
AGGATGATTAAAATGTGTATTAAACCAGATAGGATGATATTTTTTTAGTATTTCACATAACTCTGGAGTTATTCTGTAAGGATTTGTTACTGGTGCTCTAGAACCAATTCGAATTATTTCTACATGAGGTATCTCTTTCAATTTCCTTAGAATATCCTCTAATTTTTTATCAGACATTAATAAAGCATCACCTCCAGATAATAACACATCCCTAATAGAGGTAGTTTTTCTGATATATTCTATACAAGAATCTATTTGTAATTGTGGAGGTGCTTTATCATGATGTCCCGCAAATCTTCTCCTTGTACAATGTCTACAATACATTGAACAATTTTCTGTTACAAGAAATAAAACTCGGTCGGGATAACGATGAGTCAATCCTGGAACAGGAGAATCAACATCTTCATGAAGAGGATCTTCGAGATCACCGGAATATCTCTCTAATTCATGAATTGTTGGAATTGCTTGTTTTCTTATAGGATCATAAGGATCATCTGGATCGATTAATGATAAGTAATAAGGCGTAATTGCCATTCGATACTCTTGTAAGATTCGTATATCATCTTCCTCTTTATTCAAAGTGATATAATTTTTGAGTTCTTCTAAAGTTGTTATTCTATTTTTAACTTGCCAATGCCAATCGTTCCAATCTTCGTCATTTATATGACCAAATAATTCTTTTCTTCTATTGACTTTCATAGTAAAACTCAATAATATTTGTAATATTTAACTTGACCTAACAATTAATTAAAAGTGTTTTTCTTCAAATATTTTTGTTATTTTTCATATTTTGATGAAATCTTTTCTAATTGGCTTTTAGAATCATAAAACTGAGAATGTAAGCAAGATTTCCAGGTTCTCCTCTAAATCTTTATATATAAATTCAATAATACATATTACTATGAAAGTTCTGATAAAACCAAGAGCAGAATTAGTTAATCTTTTTTCGAAAGAATCTGTTAAATCTAATATTATGCAGTCGCTAGAGCCAAATGTAGATTTAATCTTTTATGATGAGATTAAAAATGAAGAGATGGAACAAATTCTCAAGGAAATAGATGTACTAATTGGACCTAAAATCAATGACACCGATTTAATCTTATATAGTAAACTAAAAATGCATCAAACATTCGCAACAGGTTTAGAGGAATATAATTTTACTTTTTATAAGAACAACAATATTCTTCTCTGTAATTCACATACTCATTCAAAAATCATAGCTGAATATGGTTTCGCCCTTTTACTTTCAATAGCTAAAGAATTAAACTCAAATGATCAACTTTTAAGAGAAGGAAACTGGGATTACACCCAATATCCCGCTATTACTCTATTTGGGAAAACTATTTTATTTCTGGGTTTCGGGAATATTGCTAAAATCTTTAAAAAATTATCCAAGTCGTTTGAAATGAAATATATTGCTATAAAAAGGACTAAACAGTGCGATGACCCCGATATTGAGATTTTTACACCCGATGAAAAGCTAGCGGCGATTAAACAGGCGGATATTATTATTAACTGTCTCCCCTTAACTAAAAAAACAATTAATTTTCTTGATAAAGTTGAATTTGAAACTATGAAACCAACTGTGATTATTGTTAATGTAGGGCGTGGCATCACTATAAATGAAGTAGAGTTATATTCAGCCTTGAAGGATAAGCGAATTAGAGCAGCAGCAATAGATGTTTGGTACAATTATCCAAAGATTAGAGGAGCAGAAACACAAGAGCCTTTACCATGTTTCCCTTCTAAGTTTCCATTTCATGAGTTAGAAAACGTGATTATGACTGCTCATAGGGCTTGGCAATCAGATGCTTTGTTGACAGATCTTAACCCATTCCTTGAAAATGTTAATAGATTTATCCGCGGCGAACAACCTCAAAATATCGTAAATCTAGAAGAAGAATATTAACTCAATTCTACTCCTTTTGCATTGTTTTCTGGAATTTTATTGATTATTAGACTGAAAAAGTTATTTTATATATTTTTCTTTAAAGATTTTTCTTAATACTTGTGATTCTTGTACTAAATCTAGAGTAATTTGAGCATGATTTTTAGCGTATCCATTTCCTATAATCATTGTTACATCTTTACCTACTCCTTCGGCACCTAAAGCTGCTTTAGTAAAGCTTGTTGCCATAGAAAAGAAATAAACAACTCCACCATCTCTTACCGGAAGAATACTAGCCATTTCTGTATTAGGTATACTTAAACAATTAATTGAAATATCTACTTCTTTTCCATCATTAACTTTTAAAACTTTATCTAATATATCTACTGGCCTTAAGACATCAGCTATAATAACTTCATGACAGAAATTTGTATTTCTAAGAAATTCAGCACGAGATCCATTTCTCGCTTGACCAATAATTTTTCCTTTATCGCCAGCCATTTTTTTAGCCATATACGAACACATTAAACCTGATTTTCCGGTGGCGCCAAGAATCAATACTGAGTTACCTTCTTTTACAAGTTTTTTTACTTGTGCCGGAGCACCTGCGACATCGAGAGCGGCTAATGCTAACGTATCTTCTATATCTTCAGGAAGCTTAGCATATATTCCACTTTCAAAAAGTATTGCTTTTCCCTCGATTTCTACTCTATCAATATCAGGTTGAATATTTATAATTTTATCTATTCTAAGTGGCGTTAATGAAAGTGAAACTAATGTCGCAATTTTATCTCCGATTTTTAAATCAATTTTATCCTTTAGGATTTCACCGATTTTTTCAACACACCCCATAAGCATTCCTCCAGAACCAGTGACCGGATTTTGCATTTTACCTCTTTTTCCAACAATGTCTATTATTCTTTCCTTTATTTTTTCAATGTCGCCTTTTGCTTCTTCTTTTAATTGTGTAAAACTAGCTGAATCAATATTTAGATAATCAACATCTATTAAAATTTCGTTATCACATATTTCCATGTCATTAGAAATTCTAATTGCTGGTTGAGGTAAAGAGCCCTTTGGTTCAATAACTCTATGTGTTCCATATTTAGATCCTTTTTTCATATTATCACTTAAATTTGGTTAATGTAAGATTTCTATGATTTTCTTCTTATTTTTTGCCCTTTTTCTTTCATAA
>JAUWHL010000281.1 GCA_030605895.1 Promethearchaeota archaeon
GTTTTTTATGATTGCTTAATTGTGGGAAGAGATAAAAATGAAGATATTAATATAAGTTATGAGCCAATTATTAACGTCGATGATAAAGTGGTTGAATATATTATAATATTAGGAATTGAGGAATTAAAAATTTAAAATAACACTGATTCAAAATGCTTCTTTTTGAAAATAAGTATCAAAAACTACTAAATCTTTTAAAATTTACAGGTTCTCCATTTAAAAAATTCGTTTCTACAGGAGAAATCAAAGAAGATATTGGATTAGGTCAATCAAGACAAGACTTATTATATTCTATTATAAATGTCTTAGATAAAAATGATAATATCATTTTACCGATTATTGGTGATGTGGGAACTGGAAAAACTCATTTATACTGGGCTTTAAAACATGAGTTATATTACTATAATATCGTTTATATTTCCTTAGAGAATGTTATTAAAAAATTCTATTACAATACATACTCAGAATTTATAGAAAATATGGGGATAGAAGTATTAAGAAATATTTCTAAGAGACTTTGTAATAAATGGGGTGCTTTAGAGAGAAAGTTCGGGTTTTTTCATTTAGCTGAAATTGATAAAGTTAAAAAAGTTGCTTGTGAAAATTGGGCTCCAGAATTTGAAAATAAAGAGTCTATAATGGATATTATAAATGCTATTACAGCTCATCAATTAGATCCATATAAAAAAATAGAAGTTGAAAGTTGGTTTTTAGGTGAAGTGATAGATATAAGGGAGCTTTCAAGATTGAATTTAAAACGAGATTTAAGAGAAACGAATAATGCCTATACAATGCTTAAAGTACTAGTTGAAAATGCAATGGTAAATAGTGTTTTATTTATCGATGACTTCGAGAAAATTATATCCATGATGAGACCTATACCAATAGAAGAACAAACAGAAGAAGTTTTTGATAGAAGTTGGCTTTATGGAAGTAGGGAATCACCAGAAAAACATTCTGCTAATAAAATATTAGATAAAATCGTCCAATTAACCAAAATTAAGGGTTTAAGAATCATTATTACCTTAAAATCAGCTGATTTTTATAAAGAAATCATGAGGAAATTTGAAGATACTGACAGCAATCTTTTAAAACTGGTAAAAGAACCTATTATTTTATCGAGTTTTGTTGAAGACGATGTTTCCACATTTTATAAGAAAAATTTAGAATATTTTTTTGGTCATCTCAATTATTTCGATTACTTTCGGGATTTTTCACAATCCTATTATCCTCTAAGTGAAGAGGTATTAAATTATATTTTTGCTCAAACAAATGGCAATCCCCGAGAAATAATCAAGTTTTTAATAAAAATTTTTAATGAGATTGTATTATCTAATGAAGATTTAGAAGATATACTTAAAAAATATCAGTAATTAAATTTATTTATAATTTTTTTAAAAGAATTTTTTCATAAGTATCAATTTCTTTAAGAAAAATCTCTTTATTTTCTATTTCCCAATTTGAATTTGAAATTTTTTGCCTAAATGATTCTAAATTAAGTGGAGATCTAAAATACACCAGCAATAAAGTTCTAATGGCATTCTTCTTTAAAATTTTGTAATTATCTGAATAATCCAATGAATTAATCAATTGATTATAATCTGGAAGAAATTTATCTAATATTTTTACACAAAATACCTCTAACTCAGAAATCTTTGAATTCAGTGCTTGAAAAACAAGTCCTCTAATAATTAGTGGAAATTCTTCTAAATTTAATATTACCTGAAGAGCGTTAACTTTAATAGGTGGGTAATCATCGTTTACAGCATATCCAACTAATTTTATAACCTCAGCAGATATATCAGAATTTGTAGAAATCTTTCCAATTGCTTGAATTATCTCATTTCTAACCCATCTATCTGATGTATAATATGTCTCACATAAAAAATTCAAATATCTCTCACCTAATATCGTTAATTTACCAATCTCTCCTATTAAAAAAATTAAATTTAATTTAACTTTATTAAAAATCTGAGTGTCTAAATTATTCATGAAGTATTCTATATACTTTAGATAATCTTCATTTGGATTTTTGTTTAATTTTATTAAGAAATCATTGATTATTTCGGGGTTCTTAGCTCTTTTTATTTCTTTAAAATTATTATTTAATAATTCCATAAATCTAAAGATAACTATTTATTTATCTGGATTGTCAACAACACGTTTTATAGGTTTAATCATTTCAGTTTTTAACACAGAATAAAAAACCTTTCTAAACTTCTCATTTTGAGTTAAAGGGATAAACTTATCATTCATTTTTTTAGCATATTTATCATTATGAGGAAAATCATAATACCCATGTTCCTCATAATATCTATGATCTGCTTGGAACACAAACCTCATTCTCCCATAAACATTATCTCGGAATATTTTACTTCCTCCTATAGCAAGGAAAGTCTGTGGTTTTTTATAACCAGTTTGGGAATATGTGATTAGCTTTTTAGCTAAATTGTAAATTAATGAATCAATAATCCTTGAATCTGTGTATTCATCTGTAATAATATCTACAAGGTTACTTTCTTGGAGTTCAGGAATTGATTCTATGATTTGTCTTAGATTAGCATTTTGACCCAATGGTCCAGAAATTAGGAAGCCAAATTGTCTTTCTCTTAATGTAGGAATATGTCCATTGAAAAAACTTCTGTCAAAGACCATTTTCCATCTTGATGAAAAATATCTGTCAACTATGTTTCCCGCAAAAACTAAAATATCAGCAGATTCTAATTTTACACTCCAAAATTCTGTAAATTCATCTTTATCTTTATAAACACAGACATTATCATATCCACATTGAATACATCCTAAACATCCACCCTTTATATCTAAATCATAGATATTTACTATTTCAATTTCAGTAGAAAAGCAATTTTGAAATCGTTGGATCATCCTACCTAAATTAGTGTTTTTATCAACTGAATCTGTTACAATGAGCACTTTTTTTCCTAGAGTATCGATTTTTACTTCTTCTTTTTCAAGCATTCCAGGTATATAATCAAATGGTTGTTCAATTAAGGGTAAATTCTTTCGTGTTGTAGGAAGATTATTTTCGATCGTGTGGAAAAAATTTTCAGCATATAAAATTAATTGCTTTCTCTTTTTTGGAAACATAAGATCAAACATATCAGCAGAAAAAGATCCAACATATTTCATTTCCAAATCATCACAAATAGCATTCATATAATTTATCGCAGTATGATCATAGAAATGAATTGATGTTGCGAGCAGCGCGGTATACTTATTTTTAAAAACATGTTCATTATTTCTTTCTGTAATTAATTCAATAAATCTTTTATATTGAGATGGAACAAGCATCACATATAAAGGGAACCCCCAAATAATGCCATCAGAATTCTTCACATCCTCTATAATTTCTTTAAATTTTTCGTCGTTTTTTTCGAGTTTTTTAATTTGCTGAGCAATATTTAAGATTTTTAGCTCATGTTGAGGATATTTTTTCTGAATGTACAATATATATTGCATTGTAGCGCTTTCAATCCCTTTAGGACTTCCATTTAAAACAATAATTTTCACTTAGATATCCCTTCTTTTAACTAATTAATGTTAGATATTGATAATATAATAAAATTAATAATAATTTTCAAATAGTTTCTTGAATTAAATTTTGTACTAAAATTTATCATATAAAAAAAGCAAAATCATTTGATCTCTTTATCTTTAATTCAAATTTAACTTGTTTTATGTTTTTTATCAACGTGTATTTCTTCAGTTTCATCCTCTTTTGGTTTAACAGGCTTTAAATAATCAATTGGAACATCACAAGCCCAACATACATTTTCCAAATCTGTTAAGGCTTGTGCACAATTTCCACAATAAATCGCCCCACATTCACATATGTAAGAGAATTTTAGCACTTCACCTCTACACACTAAGCAAATTATCTTCTCTTTATGGATTGCCACTTCCGTTTCAATGACATGAGTAGATAATAAAGTACGATTATGAATCATTCCACCAATTTGTTCCTCTAAATGTGCTAAATCGAAGCGTTCAGCCATGGGTGCTCCTGAATTTTTTAGTTTTTCCCATAAGTCTAACTTTTTTTCTAAATCTTCGTATTCAGCAGAGATCTTGATCTTTAACTGAGTTAAACCAAATCTTTCTGCTATTTGTTGAGCTTGAGTTAAAAACCGTTGAGCCTTCTTTACTTCAAAGGAAATAAGTGAGATTTTTGCCTTTAATAGATATACTTCGCACATAATCTTGAAGGACTTATAATTATTAACGATATTAAGAAGTTGAGCTATGAATTGGTTTAACTCATCCAAAACTTCTAATTCGTTTGTAAAACGTAATTCAATTAGAAGTAGTTCACATAAGTTAAGGAATGCTACTAGTGTAAATTCATAATTAATAACATCATCTTCAATGATCTTTTTAAATAATACTTCGGCTTTACCTCTATTGCGAGTTCGAGGACTTGTTTTTAATATTAAAGCCTTATTTAAAAGATAAATGGTTTTTGTCTGTTTATCTTCCAGTTGGGTGTTTATTTGCTTCAAATTACTTAGACATTGTTGTGCTTTTTTAAGATCGTTTTTTTCTATTAAAACTTGAATTAAAAAATCATACACACCAGCTATAAATCTTAAATTTCCTAACCCTTCATATAATGCCAAACTTTGTTCTAGGCACTCTAAAGCTTGCTCCAAATCTCCAACTACTCTATAATGTTCCCCCATATTGTTTAGAACATGTGCCATGCCAAGCTTGTTATTGATATCCTTGTAAATTGCCAATGATTGCTTATCAATCATAAGAGTTCGATCATAATTCCCTAAAAATCTATTAACTGTTGCAAATGTGCGCAAACAATTGGCCATGTAAAGTTTTTTGTTACTTTCCTTGGCAAAAGCTATAGCTTGCTCCGCATACTTTAAAGCATTATTCAATTCACCTCTTCTATAGAAAATTATGGCAATTTGATTAAATGAAGCGGCAATTTCATATTTAACACCAAGTTCTTTTCGTAATGATAAACTATATTCTAAATGCTCTAAAGCTAGCTCATGATTATCCAATTCACGATAAACCAATCCTTTAATATAAGCTATGTAGGCCTCTCTTTGCTTATACGCAGTTGGTGAATCTTGTTTTAAGGTTTTTAATAGCTCTTCTCCTTGATTAACTATTTCAAAAGCTTTTTCTAATTGATAATTCCATATTAGGGCATGAGCCATTATATTTAGAGCATCAACGGAGAGAATATTTTTTCCTAGTCCTAAACTCTCTTTATATGTTTTTTTTGCAAGATCGACGACTTGTTCATATAAACTTTGCTGGAAAAAGAGTTTACACCCGAGTAAACGACATAATACAATATTCTGAGGATTCTGCTCTTCTTTTTTATCGAAATTTCTCATTATTTCGAGAGCATTATCATATTTGCCATCATCAATGAGTTCTTCTGTTCGAATTAATTCCTCAGGTTTTTCTTTTTTTTCGAATTTAATTTCGCTCATATTACTTTTTTTCAGAGGTTTATTTTTCTTTATTTCTTTTTTAAATCTAATTAGCCAAAATTTTAGTTTATCATATTTATATAGTTGATAATAATATATTTTATTATATTTTAAAAAACGACTTCTATTAATTTCACTTGACTTTATGGTATTTTTAAACATATACGATAATGATAAAAAATCAAGAAAAACCTGAGGAATTAATTCGAGCAGAAAACCTCATTGATGATGGCAAGTTTGAGGAAGCTCTCAGCTTACTGAAAAGCTTCGAAAAAAAGGGAGAAGTTAGTACTCATGATATTGTCTTAGGTCATCTCATCAAGTGTGATCTTTTACTTCAACAAGGGTTAAATAATGATTCTGTCAAGCTTGCCGAACAAACATATACAGAGAGTCTGGAATTAGGAAAAAATCTCTTATCTGTCGATGCGCTCATTTTCATGGCTGAATCTTTAATTCGCCTTTCAAAATACGATGAAGCTCTTAATGTAAATAAGCAAGTAGAAGAATTACTAAATAAATTCACAGAAAAATTAACTTCAGAGTATAAAAGAAGAGAGGCTTCC
>JAUWHL010000191.1 GCA_030605895.1 Promethearchaeota archaeon
ATATTGCTTTTCTTCATAATCATTTGTAAGAGTGTCCTCAATAACGGGTTCTTCCAAATCAATTTCAGGTAATTCTTCAGGTAACTCTTCTTCTAAATCTTCTTCATAAACCATATTAACGAATTCTTCATCGAGCTTTAAAAGGGTTTCACACTGTGGACATCTAAATATATGTTTAAAGCCAATATTTTTAACAATTGAATATTTTGCCGCACAACAATTATGAAATTTCGCGTTACAATTAAAACACTTATGTATCTCATCAGAATGAGCCTCACAAATAGGACATAACTCTTGTTCACAAATATTACATATGTCTTGATCTTCAGGAGATAAACTAATTAGATCTACAGCAAGTCGTTCATAAAAAATTTTATCTTGTATTAAAATCTGTTCAATCTCCCCAGACTTTATAACTTTAAATTCTTTCTTATTCTGAATTAAAGAACCTAAAATATTTTGAAGATGTTTTTCATTTGGACAATAAAATGTACCTCCATGAGTTTCACTTGAAATTACTTTAAGTTTAACATCATCTTCGTAAAATTTCTCATCTCCGACTCGAATAATATCAATAAATGCTGAGAATTTTTTTGCTTTAATTAATAAGTCATAAAGAGCATTATAGTAATCTTCAGATAATTTACTCGGAGTATCTGATATTATTATTACACGATAATTTTTTCTTGCTTCACGACTTTTTCTAAAAATATATGCGAGAATTTCATATAAACCATTTTCTAAAAAACTATGCTCATCTTCTCGTGTTTCCCACGCCTTATCTATCGTTTTTAAAATGGTCTCTGCGTCTTTTAAATCATAAATATTAACGGGATTTTCATCTTTTTGGAATAATACTACTCCATATGAAACATTTGAATTATATTTAGCTTTTTCTTTTATGAAACTACTTATAGCTTTCAGTAATGGCTTTTTCTTTAGAAAGTCAGAAATTAAATCAAAATAAAATATGAATTCTTCAGTATTTATTTTATCAGATCGTGGTAACATTTTAGCATCAATCGTAAAGCTTTAACAAAATAATATTATAAGTATTATAAACTAAATTAAATAATAATTTTTACTTCTAAGCAATTTTTATTATAAATTTAATAAGATTATGAATTTTTAAATTTTGATAATAACTAAAACATACTTTTTCTTTGAGATAATCAATTTTTTGTTGTAAAAAAATTATAATTCCTAAATTATTATTTTTCAAAATCCACTAATGTAATATAAGAGTTTTGAATCTACATTTCAATATTAGTAGATTTATTCTTTAATTAATTTTTTATGATAATATATCCTAAAATTTAAAATCTTTATAAACAATAAATATATGTAATATGCCAAAACTCCAAATAATTAATGTTAATTTTCCTATAGATGAGGTTTCTTTTGATAGTGGAAATCCAGAATTAAATGATTTTTTTTTTAAAGACGCTATAGATTATTTAAGAGAAAGTTATGCCCAGATTTATATTATAAAAGAAAATCATAATTCTATTATTATTGGTTACATAGCTATTTCATGTGGTGTTGTTAAATTTAGTGAAGAAATGGCAATAAAGAAAAAATTAAGAAATATACCAGGATTATTAGTTGGAAGATTAGCAGTTGATAATAAATTTCAAAGAAAAGGTTATGGATTAGATCTTATAAAAAAAGCAGTTAATGTTGCAAAAAAGATTTCTATTGATGTAGGATGCCGTTTATTGATTGTAGATGCTAAAACTACTTTAAAATCAATTTCCTTTTATAGGAAATATAAATTTAAATTTATTGAACCAATTTCAGGGAAAAGAATTTTTGAAGAATTAAAAAATGGTGAAAAACCAAAAAAAACACCAGTAAAAATGTTTTTCGATTTACATCAAATTATGAAATAAAGTATTACTCCGTTAAATCTTCTATATCATTCTCATATTCAGAAAAAAATCTTGCTAATTCTTCATCGTATTTGACATTTTTTAATTCATCTAAAAGAGCATCTATTTCTTCTTCTGAGCTTAGAATAAGATCGTTATTATTATTGGATAAAATAAAAAAGTCATCTGGTTCTTCAATAATTTCCTTTTTTGATTCTAACTTTGTAAAACTCATTAATTCATAATTATCAATCAATTTATCAATTAGTTCAAAGGGTTTCATCATATATTTAATTGGCTTTAATATATTTGCTATTTTATTGATTGGTTCAATACATTTTGCTATTGGAATAAATGATTCAACAATTCTGGCCGTTGTTAAAGTAGGTTCAATAAATTTCATCCAGGATATAACTGGTTCATGACTCACCCTTATAGCATAAATCGGCTCAATAGTTTTTGTCATATTTACAATAGGTTCAATATCTTCTACTACGATAATATCTGACTCAGATATACCCACCATCGCAGTATTAGGCTCAAATGTTAAATCCATCGATCTTATTTCATGTTCATAAGTCAGAATTTTTGAAGAAGTATTATTATCAATCTCGCTATTCGTTTTATAACGAAGATTTTTTCTTTTTAATCCCAAAAACGTTAGATTAGATTGGTCTGATATATTAGTTAATGATGGATCCTCAAACTCACAACTCGACAATATCACTCCACCAACTTATTAAAAATTTCTTTAACAGATTCTTCTAAATTCTTCTGAAACTCAATAATTTTCTTATAATCATTTGATCTATTTAGAATTTTTAAAATTATTCTTTTATCTGGACTTGTTCGATTTGGTGATACTTCTAAATTAAAACGCTCATCATCATCCACTTGTACTAATTTATTTGAAAATCTTATATAATTAATTCCCAAATCTGGAAAATAATTTAATTTTGTAAGGGTATTTGATGAGAATTTTTCGAAAATTTCACTTGGTTTTTTATCTTGTTCATCTAATTT
>JAUWHL010000149.1 GCA_030605895.1 Promethearchaeota archaeon
ACCATTTTTTCCATTGGAAATAATAATTTTCTCAAATAATAATTATTTCCCTCTGTGCGATAAATTGTAAATGCATCTTTTAAATTTTGTAGGGTAATTAGATTATCACTTTCTTTAAAATTACCCACTCTTGTTCTTCTAAGTTCAAGCATATGAGCTCCTGAACAAAGAGCTTCCCCTAAATCAAAACAATATTTCCTCACATATGTTCCTGCTTCACATCCAACTCGAAATAATACATGGTAATAAACTACATCAATAACTTCACTATAATAAATTTCTCTTATCCTTAACTTTCGAACTACGGATGATTTTATTGGAGGTCTTTGATAAAGCTTTCCAGTGAATAATTTAAATATTTTGTCTATTCTCTCTCTTTTTTCAAGAGAATGTAGATACATAACTCCTATATATTCTTTTCCAGCATTTAAAAGTGCTGAGAGTACTCTCGTAGCTTTTCCAAGAGCACATGGCAACACACCAGTAACCTTTGGATCAAGAGTACCTCCATGACCTGCATTAGAAATTCCCAGAATTTTGCGAACCCATGAAACTACTTCATGACTAGTTGGACCACTTGGTTTATCAAGATTTATTACTCCATATTGGAAGAGGGATTCAATACTCCTAGTTTCTGGTTCACATCCATAAGTTGGGTCAGAACTATCTTGAGATTTAACTAATAATTGTTCAGATTCGTCAGAAGGTAATTTAAATTCTAAATTTTTCATACTATTAAGTAGCGAAGGGAATGTTTAATTAATAATAAAGTTAAAGATCTCATAAATCTTTCTTTATCTAAAATACTATAATTTTTTGCCTCTAAGGAATCCAATAGTTCGCAATTGTTGGAATATAATATTTATAAAAATGGCGGGCTATAGGGGAGTTTCATGGTGACCAGAATCCTGACACCAAATTGAACCCCTGACCGTCAGGTTAAAAGCCTGCTGCGCTACCTGCCTGCGCCAATAGCCCTTAAAGATTTTAAATTATAATTAGAGGTGAATTGCATAAGAATAAATCCATTATAATATAAAAATTTTATTTAAATGAGTTTCTTTCCATCAATTTTTAAATAATATATATAAATATTCTAAAATTTAACCCTTTTTACTGAAATGTTCGTATCCATAGCTCTTAATTTCTTTTCTTTCCCCTTCTTTAACAATAATAATATTTTCCTCAGAAATCACTTTTCCAATTCTAAAAATCTGTCCATTATTCGATTGAATTTCGTTTTGAGCTGTAGTAAAATCTTTAGGATCTAGCGTAAATAAATGAATAAATTCTTCTCCACCATTTAAAACTAATTCTTCCAAAGAAACACTGAATTCGTTGGAGTATTTAAATGCTTCTTTATCAATCAAATCCCTGTTAAAATCAAGTTCAAATCCAATATTTGGATTTGAAAGCATCAAATCTTGTAAAGACTTTGATAACCCATCAGAGGAATCTATACTTGATGTTGCTATCTTTCTTTCTGATAATATGAATGCTTCAATTCCAGTAATTTGAGGCTCTAAAATACTCATAATAGACCTTTTATAATTTGGAAAATCTTGAAAATCTCCCTTTTTATTTAAAACAATATCGAAACCTACTCCAGTTAAACCAAATTTACTACTAGCAATTAAAATATCACCTACTTTTATTCCCTTTCTATAAATAATAGTTGAAGGGTTTTTAAACCCAAATACCATTGGATTTATAATTAATTCTTTTGATTCATTAAGATCACCACCAATGTAATCCATATCAAATTTCATACAGCAATCTATAATTCCATTTAATAAATCGATGAACTCTTTTTTTTTAAGTTCTTTTGGTAAACCAAAAGAAATGATCAAACCTCTTGGTTTAACGCCTTTAACTAATAAATCACTCACATTCATTATAACCGATTTTCTACCGATTTGATAAGAATTCATTAAAACTGGCACATCAGTCGTAGATACTAGCATATCAGAATTTAAAACAATAATCCCATCCATATTCTTATTTTTAAAATCAAAAAAGAAAGAATCATCCCTCAAAAGTTCTTTTCCAGATTTTTTTAAAACTAAATCTTCTATAATTTTTATTAACTTTTTTTCTCCAATATTTCCTATCTGAAGATTATTTTTCATAAGATAAAATTTAAAATTTTTTTATGATTATAATTTTTGAAGAAACTCGTATTTTTAAAATTTCTTGCCTCTGTGGCTTAGCGGGTATAGCAACATTAAATGTCATTTTGAAGAAAATGCTAAAGATTCGTAATCTGTAGATCGGGGGTTCAATTCCCCCCAGAGGCTTAAATTATACTTCTTCTGTAAAAACAAATCGTTTTATCATTTGTAATGCCAGTATTTTGAATGCGTCATTTATATTTGCTCCTGTTTTAGCAGAGGTTTCAATATAGGAAAGTTTTAGTTTTTGTGCGAGTTCTTCTCCTTGTTCAAGCGATACAACACGTTGATCTTCTAGATCTATCTTATTTCCCACTAGGATTAGTGAAATCGTTGAAGAAACCTCCTTAATTTCATTGAACCAATTATCTAATTTATCGAAGGTTTCTTTACGAGTTACATCAAAAACTAAAATACCTGTTTCGGCATTACTTAAATATGTTTGCCTTACACGTTTAAATTGCGCTTGTCCCGCTAAATCCCAGATGACAAAACGTACTTTTGATTCCAAACCTTGAAAATCGCACTCTTTTTTCATTATGGATGTTCCAATTGTAGATTTATAATCAGCCTGAAACGCATCCTCAACAAAACGATGAACCATGCTAGTTTTTCCTACTCCTCCTTCACCACCCAGGATGAGTTTAAAAGCATATTCTCCGGATTGTACTTTAATTTTTTGAAGCGTATCTACTTTCCTTTCAATATTCTTAGTTTCTTTTTCTGTGAAAAATTTAGGAATTACAGGACTTACCGTTCTTCCATCAAATATTCTGGCAATTTTTTCAGCAGCTAAATAAGCATATGGAAAAACAGGATCTACCATCGCAACCGAACTTAATACTGTTACAAAAATCGCTTCGGGCCCAGCTTCACAAAAAATGAATCTCTGTTCTTCAGTGTCGAATGTACCAGTTCCAAAAGAGCCAGAACTAAATTCTTCTGTGATTCTAGTTAAAACAGGTTCTACTAGTGCACTAACACCACCAATAACATCTTCTTCTACCTCCGTATCCGAAGAACCTTTTAAGGCAGACATTACTAGCCCTTCTCTATTCACAATAAGAGCAGCAATTAAATTTTCTCCAATTTCTTGCTTATACCATTTTAGTAATGCTTCAAGTTTTTTTCTATCGACTGACATGAACTCACTTACCTTTAAGGTTTCTTTTCAAGTGCAATATAAAATAATCTAAATATATTTTTATATAATAGGTTTGTTATAAAAATTTATAGAAAACAATAATCATCAAAGAAATTAGAATTTAAAGGTATGATTTATTAAATTAAAATAAAACTTTTCATTGATTCACTAAAAAGAAAAATCTTAAATTCTTAGGTTGGAGATTTCTTTTTTATTAATTTTTAATTTTACCTTTTTAATCAAAAGTAATAAGGGAATAAAATTTTAAAAATCATATACATTATCTTAAATCAATTCCTCACAGTGAATTATACAAACTAAAAAAGAATTTTATTATCGCAGGAGTTGCCAAGCCTGGTCTACGGCGCTAGAATATTGCACTATTGTGTGTTTATGGCGTTACTGAGGTTCTAGTGACATAGGTCTTCGAAGGAACCTTATCCTCGACCTAAATTCGTGGGTTCGAATCCCACCTCCTGCACATTATATTTCTACCCAATAAATTTAATCCTATAAAATCTATTTTTCTTTATAATGATAATTTTATAGAGCTTGTTAGGTAGAGAGAAAAAAATTAGAATAAAAGCCAATCAAGCCCCTAATAAACCACATATACAATTATGTCAGATTTAATCATACCTAATATTATGATAGATTTTATTTTAATAAAAAGAGAATTTAAATTAAGATGAAATAACTTAAGTAAATAATTAAAAAAATTATATTCATATTTTTGGAGTGATTAATATTTCCAGTCTACAAATATATAACGAATCAACAACCCTAGAGCATGTAAAAGCCTTAGATTTTAACCGTACAGCCACTTCTACTGGAGAAACAGAAGCTGTGAATTATATCGAAAAGAGTTTAACTGAAAGCAATATAAAATCGGAAATCGAACATTTTGAATGGACGGGCCCCCTAAGAATATTGATGAGGACCAGCTATATCGTTGTTTTTTCTTATTTACTCTTGTACCGTTTATTCCTACTTATAATCGTTTACTTTATTATAAAACATATGTTTGAAAGACTTCGTAAAATGTCACTCATTAATAAAGAAGAATCTAAAAATATCTTTACTAAAATCCCTGCTCAAAAACAAGGACCAAACCGACCGATAGTTATAATCTCTGCTCACTATGATTCTATTTCAGCAAATCTTCCTTACAAAGTACAAGTTGTCGTTTTTTTTCTCTATAGACTTATAGTCATCTTTTACTTTATAATTATTTTTGTGTTTGCAACAATTTTTATACTCGATTATTTCGAAATAATCCCCTTTTCTGAATTTTTAATAGTTTTAGTAGTATTTACTTCAACAGCAGGCGTCTTGATTTCAATACCTATACTTTACTTGGTTTTTATTGAAAAACCATCATCAGGATCAATTGATAATGCAAGTGGGGTTGCTATTCTAATTGAATTAGCAAAACTTTTTAATAAAACCCCACTTGAAAATATTGATATTCTTTTTTTATGGACTGGAGCCGAAGAATGGGGTTTAAAAGGTTCTAAAAACTTCTGTGCTAACCATTTTAAAGCCTTAAACCAAACATTTGATCTTGATAAATCTTTTAATATAAACATTGATATGGTTGGAAGTTACATAGGACTCTTAGATAAATCAGGTTTTATAATAAGAAGAAAAATGAATAAAGATCTTAATGATATCCTTGAAGCAACCGCAAATCAAATAAATATTCCTATTGAAAGATATAACAGAATTATTAAACCTCAAAGTGACTATAAAATATTTAAAAAATATGCAAAAAAAGTTAGAACAGAATTTCAGGTAAGTTGCTTTCATTCAAGTAGGGATTCAAAATATATCCATTCCATAAACGACACTCCTGATAAATGTTCAGTAGAAAATCTAAATGGATGTTTAAATATTTGCTCTCAAGCTTTAAGGAGTCTTGATTTAAGGTTATAAGCTATCTAAAAAAAATCAGATAGTTTATGTTGTTTAATTTTTGGATTATTAGTTAAACTTTCTACAAATTCCTTTATTAATTCCATTCTCTGTTTTGTATAATTATCCAAATTAAAATCATTACATAAATCCAAAGCACGAGGTATATACTTTTCAATTCCTCCACGATTAACTGTTAAAATAACTCGATTTCCACATTTTGGACATTTACCACTGTTCGATATAGGAGGTCGTCTGAATTTTTCATTGCATTTGACACATCGAAATCCTTGAACTGAAAACTTTCTTAAATTCCCTAGTATATCTGGATTAAAATGGGTAGTTAATATCTTTTCCACTACATTCTTTGCATTTACAGCTTTTATGATTTTTGCAAGGTGCAGTTGAGCGCTAATTTTGTCATCCATAGTTTCATATAATTTATAAGCAGAAGTTATTGGACCTTCATTAATATCATCAGTTGGAATATTGTACCCAATATTTTCATATTGATCAGAAGTCCCTAAATGACTTTTAACCAGGTTCATCATATTTTCAATTTCAGAAGGAGAGCAATATCGTTCTGTCGCTTTATAAAACTCTAGTGGATATTTATACAATGTATCAATATTATGTGCTTCTATATCAATCTCATTAGGGTCAAGTTTTGTGACAATTACTAAAGTTGCATCCATTCTACCCCCTATTTTACTAGGAAGATAATGTCTTGAAAAATTCAATAAAGGATCTAAGAGTAGCATAACTCCATCTTCATCACCATCGCAGTTTCTCCGTTTTGCTGCATGCCAGTAGGGATGGGCATAGATTGATCTAGCAGGTGTAAATCCTATTATTCTACCTATTATTCCAGCGCTAGTATGAGGAGCTAAACCGACAGCTAAATGTCCTATTAAATTTTCTCTGATTGATACATGATAAAAAGGTTCCATATGGTAGAATAGTTCTAATTCATCGTCCAGAAAATTAGCGACTTTAATAAAATATTCAGCACAATCGTCAGAAATAATGATATCTTGAACTTTCAATTCTAAAATTTGATTATTATTTTTGAGAGGTTTTCCATTAATATCCTTCTCATATCCCAAACTCTTTAATACTTCTATAGATGTGCCAATTTCTTTTGGTTTAATGTGTGTTAATGGTATATCAGTAGCATCATATCTTATTTCTGCAGTTTTATAGACTAAAACATCATTTTTTGCTCTTAAAATACCTTTCTCAATAGGTTCTGGAACTTTATATTCATTAGTTAAGCCAATAATTCCTTTT
The DNA here is from genome assembly GCA_030605895.1 of Promethearchaeota archaeon. GTDB lineage: Archaea > Asgardarchaeota > Lokiarchaeia > Sigyniarchaeales > SOKP01 > Loki-b32. The sequence continues at coordinate 6,520 of JAUWHL010000149.1, forward strand.
AATTTCTTAGGTAATTGTATATTAAGATCTTCTATAACTTGGTTAATATGTTCTTTTATATTGAATTTTGCTTCACTAGAAGTTTTCAGAGGATTGTTACATTTTGAGCAATTGTTTTCAAATGTAGGGTATAATATTTTGCATCTTGAACAAATTTTTTGTAGTTCAGTATGAGTTCCACAGTTATGACAAATATTAAAAATACTTGATTTTCCACAGTTCAAACATTTTTTTCTACAAACATCAATTGTGATTTTACCCGTTTCTACAACGTTTTCTTTATTTCCAATGTTAAATTTCTTCCCTTTTTTGGATCCCGTTTCATTTCCATTTATTTTTCTAGTACTATGTCCCATCGCTTTTTCAAATAATCTTGTATTCCCAACAACATCACTTAAAGGAAATAATGCATGAATTCCTTTCATACTTTCCTTTCTGATTTTTCTGGGCGTCCCATTCTTGATCCCATATAATAAGGGGCTTTATTCTTAATTTTGAGTAATGATGTCTTGTAAAAATAAGTAAAAACATTGTCATCATTTTCTATTTCTATAGGTTTTTTATCTCTTAAATTAAAAATAGTTTTATATATAAAATTCATACTTTTACTAAAAAAAATTTTATTACCTTTTATTTTATGAAGTATAAATGCTTTTTCAAGAATTTTTTTTATAGGTTCTTCATAGTTCAAATTGATTTCTTGTTCTGATTCAGAAAAATTCTTAATAAAAGTTTTTCGTAATAAATCTAAGTCCTCTACTGTTAAATTCCCCCAGAAATCTAAATATGAAGGGTGTAAAGGAATATCATATTTTTTTGAAATTTGGACAGCTTCTTCCGCGGTAGGAATGTTTTTAAAAGGATTATTAATAAAATTTAACAGCCTATCATCAATATTCTCCATATTTTTAATAGAATTCTCCAATTCTAATGACCACCATTCTTCTACGTATCCAGAAGGTATTAATACGTGATTGTTTTCAGTAAATTCTCCATAACCAAATAGTAAATCTCCTAAGAATAATATTTCATCTATTTCAGAAAAAAAGTGTTTAGCCTTATTAATGCTTGAAACTTTTATTACATTACCATTTTTCAGTTTTATTATTGGAACGGCAATACTATCTACCGGACATACACTAGTACTTTTTCCTGGACGTTCAATTCTCAACTGTGTTCCAATAGCTACAAATTCATCTAAAATTGCCATTGTGGCAGGATGCATTCCTCCCGCAGCTAATCCTGTATTCCTAGATCGACCATATCTTATTCTATGACCCCCAATTTTTGAGGGGTGACTGAAAACGGGGCGTCCTGCTATAATATCAGCTACATATTTAGAGTTCGGAGTGATCTTTATTTCATTTCGTTCTTCAACCTGTTTTTTTTTCTCTTTTTTTTCTTGGTTTTGAGCAATCTTCTTTAAATCTGCAAGCCAATCCCAACCTTCTAATTTCATAGCGTTAGCGATTTTAAGTAATTTTGGCGCTTTTAGAAGAATACCATCATTTAAAACTAAACAGGCACCACCCCGTATTTTATTCGTTTCAATCCTAGGTAAATCTCTAAAAGCTGAAACTTCATCATCTTCAGTTGCATCACCGTTTATTTCCACAGGTAGTCGACTTACAGCATATCGAATTTCTTTATTAGATGAGGGATATTGTAAATGGACTCTTCTATCGTATAATTTCACTTCTTCAACGTATCTGCCAATTTCCGCTTCGGATGCTTCATATTTAGGAAGATTTGATTTCCTTCTTACATAATCTGCAATTAATACACATAAAGCCGTAGTTGTGCCTCCTGCAGCTCTAATGGGTCCTGCAAAATATAATGACAGATATTTTTTACCAAAATTATCTTCCCGGATTAAAATCTTAGAAATGCCTTCAAGTGGAGCACTCACAACGCCCATAGTTTTTATCGCTAAACCTACTCTTATCGCTCTATCCACTCGAGCCTCTAAGGGTTCAATATTACCAATTTTTTTATCTAATATATCAGCAACTACTTTAAAAACAAGTTCATCTTCCGTTAATCCGTTTGTTTTTAATTTTCTTATTACTTCAGCAACTCCTTTTGGACCTACTAATTTCTCTACCCGTCCTGCTAAATCTTTTGCTTGAGGAGATTCTACTTCTAATTCAGGATCCAATCCTTTTTGACGTGCTTGTTCTGCAATTGAATAACATTTATCAACTTTTTCTTGAATCTGATTAAAATATAATTCCATCATTCTGCTCATGTCTGGCATAGATTTTCCTACTTTTATACTTTAGAAAAATTATATTAATAACGTTTTGAGTTAATATACTTATTTTCTGATTAAAATTAAATTCAATTATTAATCAGCTATTTCATTAATAAATTTAGAG
>JAUWHL010000072.1 GCA_030605895.1 Promethearchaeota archaeon
TCCTGAAAATAATAATTGGAAAAAAATAAAAAATGCTCCATCTATTCCGATTTCTGATAATGAACCAAAAGCGCCTCCCATAATATAGGCAAGAGAATTAAAAATTGTCAAAAACACAGAAAGCACTTTTTGAGCTCCAGTAAACATAGCTCTATCGTATGGATCAGACATGTTTACATTAATTATTTTTGAACCTAGAAGCAATTGCATGATAAGACCAGATGTGACTATAGGACCAATACCTAATTCTGTTAAAGTACCCCTCTGACTTGCTAGAATAACTCGTAGCCAATAAAAATAATCTGTTGAATCTTCAAGGTTTACTCCATATAAAGGAATATTACTTAATACCAAATAAATAATGAGTACTACAGCTGTCCAAATAAACTTCTCTTTAAATGAAACCTCACGCTGTGGCTGCTTGATTTCTGGCATTGCTCTTACGAAAGGTGAGAAGAATCTAAGGAACTTTCCAGTCATATCTCATCAACAGTGTGAGTTTTTAAATATTTTATGATAATTTTATCAAGTTGATAATATCAACTTCTTAAATTTTAAATGTAATATAAAAAAAAAGGAATTTAAAAAAAAGTTTGCCATTTAACAAGGCATATGATATAATAATGATTTAAATATTTACAATAGAATTATCCATTGAAAAAAAAGAAAATAAAAAAAAATTCTCTATCTGTTAGAATAAAATCAAAATTAATTAAAATTCTAAAGATTTACTTTAATATTAAAATCTGTTGTATTGCACTTCCTTCTTTTTTACCTTATTCTTCTAAATTATTCAATTTGAAAAAAAAAACCCTAAAAAAGACTTCCAATACCCGTAGGTTCTTCTTCTACTGGTTCCTCTTTTTTCTTCTTTTCTTTTTTCTTCTCTACAACTCCTCCTACTGGGGCAGCAGCTACGGGTACAGCACTAGCAGATTTTATAATATCCTCAATCTTTGTTCCTTTTAATCCAGCTATCAGCTTAGTGATTTCTGCTTTATCAACTTTCGCACCTGCGGCAGTTAATACCTTTTCTACGTTTGTTCCGGTAATTTTACCTCCAACTTTATGGAGTAATAAAGCTGCATAAATACTTTCCATATTTTCTAACCTCTTTTATATTTTTTTCTCATTATATTTGTTAATTTAATTGAAATTTAAAAAATCTTAATTTTTATCCAAATAAACCTCCAATACCAACAGATTCTTTCTCTTCTTTTTCCTCTTCTGACTCTTTTTCTTCAACTTGAGTCTCTTCTTCTTGTGTTGGAACTATGATTCCTTCTCCGAAAATGATAGTATTTAAAATATTGGCTTCAGAAGCTGCTTTTCGAATATAATCTTCCGTCATATCTTCTAAGAAATAAGGCATTTCGAATAGAATTCCTAGTGCTTGTCTATAGGCTGTAGCGACATCTTGTTTGAATTGTTCCATATCCATATATAAGGATTCTTCGGGGATAATTTCTCCATCACTCCACGCAAAATAAATCTTTATTAATGATTCTATTGGAGTGATTCCTAATTTTTTTAAAACTGCTGCTTGTTTAACATCAACTAAATCACCTGCTTTATGGGTTCTTGTATCTTCTCGAATTTGTATCGTGTCATTCAAAATTCTTGTTGGTAATCGTAAAGTCATATTCAATTCACTAATAACTTGTCCTGTAGGTAATCCAGTATCACCTGCTGGAACCCATATATCTACTGGAGTAATTTCATTTGGTTTTGCTGGAACCATCCACTCATTTTCAAGAAAAATCTTTTTTAATTCAAATAAATCAATATTTGTAAATACTAAACTAGACTGACCTGGAATATGGTTAGCAAATTCATCAAGGTTTTCCTTTTTTGACTCATTTTTAAATTGTTCTATTGCTCGTAATTGTAGCGATTTTTTAGACATTCGAAATACTGCTTTATCTCTTAAAATCCTCCTTATAGTCTGAATTTGCTTATCATTTATATGAGCGACTTCAATTACCGCCACATTTTTATAAGTCTTAAATAAATTAATTAAATGAATGATCTCATCAATTTTCCATTGTGGAATATGTTTGTTTTCAGTCATGATTTCACACCTCAATAGTTTTTAGGAATTGGTCTGTTACTTTTACAGGTTTTCCCATGGTTGTTTTAAGATACATAGATTTAAAATTGTTGAACTTATGAGGCATTTTATCAGCGATAAAATTTATAATTGTTTTCATATTTTCATATAATTTTTCTTGGTCCATAGATTTTTTACCAATCTTAACAAAAATAATAGGTTGTTTCTTCATTTGAACTCGAATTGTCTTTTTATAACGTTCATGAGCCACCTTTAAATCATCTGGACTAGAAATAATTCCATATCCTGTAGGGAAAGGTTTTGGCATTTTACCAACAGGTCCGAGAAATCTTGCTAAATATCGGGCAACATCCCTCATCATTTTATCTTCAACAACAAAATAATCATATTTTTTAGCAAATTTTTTCTTGAATTTCTTCTCCTCATTATTTAAATTAACCAAACCATTTGAGTCTAGTGTGTCTACACCTAGTTTTTTTGCTTCGAGCAAGATTTCATCTGAGGCAATTACACAAATATTAGGGTTATCCCCTGTAATTACTTCATTCGATAAGATAATTTCTTTATCTATTCTGTTTTTTGGATCATTTAGATTTATATCTTTAATATTTATAATAAGATCAATTGATTCATCAAATTTTCTCAATTTATCTTTAAACCCTTCTTTTTTCATTACAGATAAATCAATAGCAGCATTTAATGATCTTTTTAATAATTTATCATCCACTTTCAAGCTTTACTATTCACCCCTTATTTTATCATCATATTCTCCATTAACAATTTTACCTTGAATAATTCTTGGATCTTCTCCTTCGATTGTCAAACCTATTGATAAAGCAGTGCCCAAAACTGTTCTTAGCGCCGCTTTATATGTTTTATCTAAGAATTTATCCTTTTTTGCATCAACTACATTCTGGACTTGTTCAAGTGTTAAATTACCGATTTTTTCTTCAGAACAAGTAGAACTTCCTTTTTCAACACCTAATTCTTTAAGTAATAGTGATGCGGTGGAGGGTGTTTCAATAAAGATTTCAAATTGCTTTGTCTCTGGATCGCATTCAATTCTAACTGGAACTGTCAAACCCTTGAATACTGTTGTTTGTTTGTTAATTTCATCGACTACGTCTTTTATATTTATACCTGTAGGTCCTACGGCAGGACCAATTGGAGGTCCACCACTAGCACTTCCTCCTGTTACTAAGGCTTTTACGATAATTTTTCCTTTTTCACTCATTTTATTTCAGTCTTCAAATTATCCTTAAATTCAATTCTGATTTATAAAGGATAAGGAGCATAAAAATAAACACTATCATCTTATTACATCATTTCAATATCTTTTATTATATTGAAACCGTTTTATTATTACGTCCTAAGTCCTTTAAAAATTATTTGAACTTAGTAGTTGTATGAATGAAAGAAGGTTAAAAAATTTTTTTATCTACAACATAAACTTTTTCCATGGTCTAAATTACATTTCAAATATTCTTCAGATAAAATCTTTAAGATAGTGTTCTGATCTAAATTAGTTTTTTTACTAATCTCCTCAATTTCAATTCCGGGAGTTGCTATTAATTGAAAAATTTCTTTCTTAACTTCTTCACTTACTTCTATGGTCATTATGATAAAATATTAGTATTCATTAATAAAATTTAACTTACAAATCTAACTATTTCATCTACAATTTTATAATTAGGTATTATTAGGTTTGCTGCACCAGTTTCAGCAGCAACTTTAGGCATTCCGTATAGTATACTCGTTTCCTCAGATTCAGCGATTGTCCTACCTCCTTCTTGTCTGATTGACATCAATCCTGAAGCACCATCAGATCCCATACCAGTTAATAGAATACCAAGAGTTTTATCCCTGTATACTCGTGCTGTTGAATAAAACAATACATCAACAGAAGGCCTACAAAAATTGACGGGTTCTCCTTCAAAAGTTCGAATGCATGGTTTGTTGTTTTTTACAGTAACTTGCATATGTTTATCTCCTGGGGAAAAATAAATAGTGCCAGGATTAATTACTTCGTAATTTATTCCGATTTTTACATTGATTTTACATATATCTTTTAATGACATCACAAATTGACGCATGAAAAGATGATTTAAATGTTGAACAACTAAAATTGGGGCAGGAAAATTTCGAGGAATATCACTTAAAATCGTCCTTAAGGTCCTAGGACCACCTACACTAGCACCAATAACAACAACTCTCGTAGGTAATTTTGTTATCGTAGTTGGTGTCATCTCTAAAAAAAACTCTTCAGCTCTATGTTCTATTGATGATTCGAGATTTTTGTATAATTGAAAATCTGGTTTCATTCTCAATTTCTGACTTTGTTGAATAAAAGTATTTTTGTTTAATAACCTTGATTTACTGTCAATTTTCTGTATTTTAGAGATATCTATCGTTCGCACTTTAGAGATTAATTTTTCTTTGATTGTTGGGAGTACATCCTTCCATATCCCAGTAGGTTTAACGATATAATCATAAGCTTTTGAGATCAGAGGTATTTCAAAAGAATTCACCTCTTTTGGATTTATGTCCGTTAATACAATAGTTGGAATATTAAAATGTTTTATAAAAAGATTAAATGGTTTTAACCATTCTTTGTTTTTGTACTCAATATCGAGAATTAACACATCAAGTTCTTTAGTTTCTATGATCTTGATTGTTTCTTGTCCATTTCGCGCAATATCAGCTATAGTTATATCAATATATGAAGAAAGCATTTCAGATAATAAATTCCTACGATAAGCTGATTCAGAAGCTATCAATACTTTTTTCGGCATTTTTTATCTCATATCTACTACTGAAAATAATGAAAATACTCGTTTAAATAAATTCTGATAATAAAAATAAATCTTAATTCAAGTTAGCCTTAATAATTATCTCTTATTTTTATTCTTCCAAAATAACCTTATGTACGATCATTCCAATTTGATCTATTGAAGCTTCAATATTATCTCCTGGTACAATTGGACCTACCCCACTTGGTGTACCCGTTGCTACAATATCTCCGGGGGCTAATGTGATAAATTTGGAAAGATACGCTAAAATTTCTGGAATTTTAAAAATCATATGTTTCGTATTTGATTGCTGACGAGTTTCCCCATTAACTTTTAACTGAATGTTTAAATTATGAGGATCTTTTATCTTATCGAAAGGTACTATTATCGGACCAATAGGGCCAAAGGAATCAAAATTTTTGCTTCTATACCATGGTAAATTGATATTTCTATCACTAATCTGCATTTTCCTTGCAGTTATATCAAGAAAAACAGAGTATCCTTCAACAAATTCATACCCATGTTCAACTTGAATATTTTTACAAGTCTTAGAAATTACAAATGCTAATTCTACTTCATGATCTACTCGATTATATTCTGTATCATTATATAATAACTTCGGATATATTATCGGATTTCCATCAGTCACCAAAGTATTTACAGTTTTTACGAAAAAAACTGGACTTTTAGGTATCTGCGCTTTCATCTCCTTTGCATGATCTATATAATTTCGTCCCAAACAAATAATTTTCGTT
>JAUWHL010000289.1 GCA_030605895.1 Promethearchaeota archaeon
TACTTACAAGACAAACCAATTGTTTGTTCATTTATTGGTGGAAAGAATATTTCAGAAGGTAGACAATATTTAAAACAAAATTTTATTCCTTGTTATCACTTCCCAGATCGAGCTGCTCACTCATTGAAAACATTAATAAAACGACGTGAATATTTAAACAGTATTCCATTAAACAAACTAAAACTTCCCTCATTTAAAGTAAATAAAGCGAGAGTAAAGGAAATATTTGTTAATGTCAGAGATGATGACAGAACTGTTTTATTAAGCTATGAAACAAGTGAAGTTTTCGACTGCTATGGAATAAAATCTCCAAAATCACGCTTAGCTCAAACTCCTAAGCAAGCTATGATACTACAATCTGAGACAGGTAAGTCAGTAATGAAGATAGTTAGCCCACACATTATCCATAAAACTGATGTTGGAGGGATATTATTAAATATCGAAACAGAACAAGATGCTTTTGAAGCATATATACAAATAGTTAATAATGCTAAAAAATTTGGTCCTCAAAATGTTAAGATTTATGGTGTAGAAGTACAAGAAATGATTGATTTCAAATTACAAGAAAAGATTAATGAAATAATTATTGGAGTGTCACGAGACCCTGGTTTTGGACCTATACTCATGTTCGGAACAGGAGGAATTTATGCTAATTTTATGAAGGATGTGTCATTTGCATTAGATTATAAATATACTAGAGAAGATGCTAAACGACAGATTGAAAATACAAAAATATTTAGCCTTTTGCAAGGAGTAAGAGGTGAACCTTCCTCGGATATTGAGGTTATCATTGAAGTAATGCTTAGACTTTCACAGCTTGTAATTGATTTTCCAGAGATCGTTGAATTAGATATTAACCCTCTCCTAGCTTTTGTGAAAGGTTATAGTGCTGTGGATATAAAAATTACAATAAAAAGATAATATATAATAAAAAGAAAAAAATAAAATAATAAGGAAAGAATTAAGAAAAGGGAAGAAAATGGTAAAAATATTTTATTTAAGTTCTTTAGAAGAAAGTGTTGGAAAAAGTTTTCTTTCTATAGGCTTTATTCAAAAATTAAAAAAAGAAGAAAAGAGGTTTGTGTATTTTAAACCAATAGGTATTCCTAAAAGTGCATTCACAAACAAGGCTGACCCAGATGTGGGATTTGTCTTAAATACAGTTTTCCAAACAGATTATCCATATGATTTTATCTCCCCTGTATCGATTCCAGATGCATATTATGTTGATTTGGTTGATACTAATAGAAAACAAGAATTTTTACAAAAGATAAAAAATGCATATAATAAAATTTCTAAAGATGTTGATTATGTCATTATTGAAGGTAATCCAAGTATCAGAAAATTTGTTAGAGTAGGAATGGATGATGTTAGTATTGCACAATCTCTTGGTATAAATGAGTTGATCTATGTTTCTACAGAATCTTCAGATCGATGTATAGATAATTTCTTTTTCACTAAGAATTATTTCGAATTCCGAAATGTTAACATTAAGGGTATTCTTTTCAATAAAATAGATTATGAATATATTGCACGAATTAAAGAGCTAACAGAAGACCATATAACTAAATATGATATTCCTATATTAGGAATAATAGAAAAAAGCAAAGAGTTATTTTCACCTCGAGTAAACGAAATTAAGGAGCAAATTGGTGGAGAATTAATAAATGAACAAGCATCATCAGGGTTAAATAACATAGTTGAAACATTTCTTATCGGAGCTATGAACTTACAAGGTGCTTTAAAATATTTACGGCAAGTTAACCGAGCTGCATTTATTACAGGAGGGGATCGAACTGATTTAGCTATGGCTGCTTTAGATCAGGATGTTTCAACTTTAATATTAACAGGTTTTATGCAACCCGATATGGGAGTAATAACAGCGGCGAATGAGAAAGGTATTCCTATAATCTTGAGTCCCTCTGATACTTATACTACAATGAGAAACTTAGAACGGTTAAAACCAGGTATTCAAGAAGACGAGATGGAAAAAGTTTTGCATCTAATTGAGGAAAATATCAATTGGGATTTATTGTTATAATTTTAATTAATATCTGTTCTATTTTTTGATTTTTATTCTTATTGGGAGGCTTTTTTTTGTCGGATGATGCATTACGACATTTAAAATTAAGTAAAAGATAAAATAGATAATTAAAGATTTCTTTAAATGATTGAAAATGATTAAAATAATAAATTTAATTAGAATTAAAACATGATTTCAAGTAAAGAGTAAAATCAGTATCTAATGAACAAACTTAATATGAACAATTATGGTCTCTCAAAGAGTTAAAGAAATTTCTTATGCAATTCGTGAAATTGCGGCAGTCGCTAACAATGTTGCTAAAAGTGGTAAGAAAATTTATCACTTAAACATTGGAGACCCCGTGATTTATGATTTCAATACACCTGAATATATCTCACAAGCTTTAGCTGATGCTTCTTTTAATGGGAAAAATTTCTATGTCGATTCATTAGGAGCTTTAGAACTAAGAGAAGAATTAAGTAAAACCTTGAAAAAAAGTTATAATATTAACGTTAATGCAGATGATATTTTAGCTACTTCAGGTGTTACTGAAGCAATTTTTTTTATTATTGCCACATTACTTGAAAACAAGAATGAAATATTGATTCCAGGACCTAGTTACCCACTCTATATTAATTATGCCAAATTTTTTGATGGGATTCCTGTAGAATATGAATTGGATGAATTAAATGATTGGGAACCCAATATAGAAGATTTAAGAAACAAAATTAATGATAAAACAAAAGCAATTTTAATATGTTCCCCTAATAATCCTACAGGGGTGATGTATAGTGAAAAAATGCTTAAAGAAATCATTAATATTGCCGGTGAATATAATTTACCAATATTATCTGATGAAATCTATGATCAAATTATTTATGAAAAACCATTTTCTTCTCCAGCAGCTCTTTCCAATGATGTTCCTGTAATTGGATTAAATGGTTTCTCGAAATCGCATCTCGCCACAGGGTGGCGTTTAGGTTATATGTATTACCATGATCCTGAAAATAAGTTAGAAGATTTAAAAACAGGTATCGCTAAATTAGCTCGTGCACGACTCTCTGCAAGTTCTGTAGCACAATATGCAGCTATTGAAATATTAAAAAATCCAGGAACACATACTAAAGAGATGGTTAATAAGTTAAAAGAAAGAAGAGATTATTCATATAATCGATTAAGGAAAATTGAAGGTATAACTTGTGTTAAACCAAACGGAGCATTTTATTTGTTTCCAAAACTTGATTTCGAGGAATTTACAAAGTGGAAAGATGATAAAGATTTTGCAATTGATCTACTTAAAACTACAGGGATCTGTGGAGTATACGGTTCAGGATTTGGAGATTATGGAACAAACCACGTAAGATTCACATTTTTACCAAAAATTGAAATATTAGAAGAAGTCTATAATTTACTTGAGAACTTTTTAATTAAGGCTCATTAGAAACATTTATAATAATAACTTATTATAAATGATGAAAATAAATGCCATCCACATCGCCAATAGAGGACCGAATAAAACGTGAAAGGTTAGCAATTTATGTTGATTGTGTATGTGGGGCTTCTTCTGCGATACTGTCATTAAGCTGTATAATTTTTTTTGCTATTACAGAGGGAATTCCATATCCAGATAGGTTCTCATTAGGGCTTATATTTTGGATTATTTGGCTAATTTTTTCTCTTTCTTTAATTGGTATAGGAGTATACCAATATTCACAAGCAAAACATTTTGATGAAAAAGAACAAAGAAAAGATCTAAAAGCGCCAATAGTATAGGATTTCTACCTATCTGGTGCTTTTTGACCCAACCATTTCTCATAAAATGTATCAATATCTGGTAGAAAGTTGAAGATTGTAGGATAACCAGGTGGTACAGCCTCAACATCTAAGAGAGTAATACATCCCGGACAGAAGTATTCTCTGAGTTCTTCCCACTTAGGATCACTTCCCATGTCTTTATGATAAAGTTCCTCAATTGCTTCAACCGTATCTCTTACTCTTACTCGACATTTAGTTTTCCAATTTATTTTATAATCTCCGAATTCAAATCCGCAATCACATTTTACAATTCTCGCACCATCTTTTACAACAATATAAAGATGTTCATGGAGAGGTAAAAGAATTTTCTCTTTCCATTTTACTTGTTCTTGTAAAATCTCAATTATCATATCAAATCGATTCGGATCTTTCTGGCTACCAATAATTAGTTTGAGTTGTTCCCATGGTAAATCCCCTTCTAGCATTCTTTCCAATGTTTTTTTATCTTCTTTCATTTCCTATTCCACCTCCATTTGGAAATCCTCAGAAAACTTCCAGAATTCCCGAAATTCTTTTCCCCATTTTTTAGAAAGTTTAAGACTCTCTGAGTACATTACTTTAACGGTTTCAGAGAGATCTCCTTCAATTATTTTTTTGCGTTCATACTCCCAGAACTCTTCAAATGTTAGGGACTTTTCTTTCCTATCATTTCTGATTTCATCTCGCCGC
>JAUWHL010000310.1 GCA_030605895.1 Promethearchaeota archaeon
TTTCTTTTGATCTGGTATACCGGAATCCTGCAGCTCTAAAAAAAAATTATTCTTCCCGAAAATATCTATATATTCCTCTAAAATTTTTTTTGCACTTTTGATTTTATCCAGAATAATACATTTTGGAATCTCACCGGCAATACAGCCACTCAATGCAATTATACCCTGGTTAAACTCCCTGAGCAGCTCTTTATCCACTCTTGGTTTATAATAAAATCCCTCTAAAAACCCCAGGCTGACCAATCTCATCAGATTCTGATAACCCTGGTTATTTTCAGCCAGTAGAGTCAGATGGTAAGAAGTTTCTTCCTTTTTTTCTCTTTCCGATTGCTTATCCCATCTACTTTTCGGGGCCAGATATACTTCACAGCCAATTATGGGTTTTATTCCTGATTTTTTTGCCTGGGTGTAGAATTCAATAACACCATACATAACTCCATGATCGGTTAATGCTAAAGCAGGCATATTAAACTCGCAGGCTCTCTCAATTAATTTTTTTATTCTTGAAGCACCATCTAATAAGGAGTATTCGCTATGGACATGCAAATGGACGAAATTGTCTATTTTCATTCTAACAGAATCTAGTAATTCTTTTTGACTAAGATTTTCAGTCTAAATATTTCCTAAACTTAAAAAACCACTCTATATAACTCTTCAAGAGAAGTCAATCCTTCTGCCACTTTATAGGCTCCGGCCTCAAGCAGAGTTTTCATTCCTTCTTCTATGGCAACATCCCTAATTTCGTCAACACCCTTTCTTTCCAGAAGTATTTGTCCTATTTTTTCTTTTTTATAATCTATATCAACCATAATCGTCTTAAAAATTTTTTATTAACTATTATTATAATATATCTTAAAAAATATTACATACATACTATTAAAAGCTAATTTTTTACCATAAATATAAAAACTTTCACTTTAAGTAGATTTACCTCTTTTAATCACCCTGTTAATTATTCCAGCTGCATAACCTGCTCCAAATCCATTATCAATATTTACAACTAATAGTCCCGGAGAACAAGATTGTAACATTGTGATTAGTGCTCCTTTTCCTTTTTCACCCAATCCGTAACCACTCGAAATTGGTACTCCTATAACTGGAACATCCACAAGAGCCGCGACAACTCCAGGAAGTGTTCCTTCCATACCAGCACAAACAATTATCACATGAACACCATTTTTTATCATAGTACTTAATGGAGTAAAGATCCGATGTATACCTGCTATCCCAACATCATAACTCGAGATAACTTCACACCCCATAGCTTTTACAATTACCTCTGCTTCAGTTGCAATGGGTATGTCAGAACTCCCTGCGGTGATTACTCCAACAATTCCTCTCTTTTTAGTAAATTTAAATGAACTTTCATTAATAACAATGATTTTGCCTAAATCATTTATTTTAATAACATAATTATTATTTTTACTAAAATTTTCAAGGATAATTGTTCTTTGTTCTTCATTATAACGTGAAATTATAGCAAATTTTTTACTTTTTAGGAATCCAGAAATTATACCTATTAGAATTTGAGGATCTTTATTTTTAGCAAAAATAACTTCAGGTATTCCAGTTCTTGTTTTACGAAAAACATCTAATTTTGCTACATCTCCAACCTCTTCGATTAAATTCGCCTTTAATAACCTTTCTGCTTCCTCACGTGATATTTTATTTTCAAGTAATTTTTGGAGTATTTCTTGTATTTCACTCATTTAATGTTCCCTTCAGAATAAGAGTTTAGTTGTATAAAAGTCATTAACTTTACATAAATTTTGTATTTTACTAATTTTTGAAAAAAAATAATAACTACTCAAAATATTATAAATTACAATTATATCAATTATAAATCCTAATTAAAAGTGATAACATAAATGGAAATTGATTATACATCTTATAGGGATGTGAATTTAGAAGGAAAAAAAGTCTTAATACGAGTTGATATAAACTCAAATATCGATGTAGAAAAAATGGAGATTAGAGATTCTCCTCGAATTCGAGCACTTGTTCCAGCCTTAAATGAATATTTTAAAAAAAGTGCTGTAATTATTTTGGCTCATCAATCACGACCAGGAAATGCAGATTTTACGGATTTGGATATACATGCAAAAGAGATTGAAAAATATCTTGGTCGTCCAGTAAAATTTGTTAAAGATATATTTGGAGAACTAGCTGTTCAACAGATTAAAGATCTTAAACCAGGAGAGGTCTTAGTCCTTAACAATGTTCGTAAATTTGAAGGAGAAATGAAAAATTATAAAGATTTTTCTGAAGCAGAAAATACAGACATGGTAAAAACACTTTATCCATTAATAGATTATGTTATTGTTGACGCTTTTGGAGCAGCCCATCGAGCTCATGCTTCTATAGTCGGATGGCCAAAAATGATGGCTGGTCCTATAACAGATAAAGAATTAGAGGCATTGAAGAAAATCATACAAAATCCTGAGAAACCAATGGCTATGTTAATAGGAGGAGCAAAAGCTATCGATAAATTTAAAGCCATGAAATATAATTTTGATAATGAAAAATTAGATTATGCTTTATGTTCAGGATTAACCGCAATTTTAATCTTTGAAGCTTTAGGAAAAAATATGGGAGAACCGAATCATAAGATAATAGCTGAAGATCTGGAAGCAAATAAAGATATGATAATGAATACATATGAGAAATATAAAGATAAGATCATTCTCCCAGAAGATTTGATTATAGATGATAATGGAAATAGAAAAACTATTGGAATAGATGAAGCAGGTACTTATAATACAACAACAGGAGATATAGGGGAGAAAACCGTGGAAAAATTTAATGAAATTATAATGAAATGCAAAACAATTATTGCAAATGGTCCACCAGGGATATTTGAAAAGGAAGTTTTTAGAAAAGCGACAAATGAAATTGTAGATACTATGGTCGCTGCTACTAAGAAAAATAATGCGCTTACTATTATTGGTGGTGGTGAAATGGGAGCCGCAGCTGCTATGACAGGAAAAGCAGATGATGTGTCATTTATTTCCACAGCAGGAGGAGCAATGCTGGAAATACTCTCCGGAAAGGATTTACCTATGATTAGAGCGTTAAGAGAGAAAAAAGCCTAAAAAGTTAATCTAATTCTTTTTTTATTTTATTTTCGAAAATAAGGGTTTGTATTAGAAATTAACAATTTTTAATAAAATATTTATTTTTTAATATTATAAATTACATACGAGTAATTATATTATTCATAAATTTAAATAAAAGGGCCCGTGGTCTAGAGGAAACTCATTTTCTGGGTTTCGGAAAACTCGGTATGACGTCCGCTTGACGTGCGGAAGGTCGTGCGTTCAAATCGCGCCGGGCCCACTAAAATATTAGTAAAATAAGATTAATATGCCGATAAGAATTCGTTGGACATCTAAAGAGTATTTTGGTACTGGTTTAATATTTTTAGGAATGAATGGAATTATTCAAATATTTTTTATTTTTATAGGTCAATTTTTATTAGCAATGGGAAATCACATTATATTAGTCTTAATTCCAATTGGAGTTTGGATTGCTATGTTTTTTGCAAGCCTTATCATATTTGAAAGTTATGCTCAAGTTGAGAGAAGAGAAAGATTAAGGAGCAGGTTTGGTAAAAAAAACATACAAAGTTCAACTTTGGAGAAGTTTTTAAATTTTCCCTTAACAAAACCTTTATTAATCATTTTCATTGTTTTTAATGGCTTTTTCTTTGCTACATTCTTTATCTCAACCTTATTCTTACATACTTCAATGGCATTTTTAGCAGCGGAAATTATAGGCGCTGTTTCATGTTTACTTATTGCTAATTTAATAGAGACAAATTACGGTCGTGTTAAAAGATATTAAGAAAACCTTGTAATTTAAATTGGCTATTATTATTGAGCAAATTTATTAAGTATTAATACAAAAAATATTATATAAAAATAAAGATATAAATATCAAGCTAGTTTAGTTATAAAAGACTTTTTCCAAAAATAATTCCTTTTGATTTAATATGGCAAAACTTGAAATTCGTTGTCCAGTTTGCTCAAAATGGAAATATATAGAGGTTGCAGATGATGCTACCAAAAATGTCGCAAAGGGTCTTTTGGCAATCAATATTGCAGCAGGAATGATATGTGAGCATTCCTTTATCGCTTATATAGATAAAAATTTTACAGTAAGAGATTGTTTAGTCGCAGATTTCAAAATTGAACTTCCAGAAAGTCCCCCCACTGAGGAAACTGAAGAAGTTGTTTCTCCTGAAACAGATGCAATTAAATTTGATTTAATTAAATTAAACATTCCAGAATTATTAATGGCGTATGTAATTAAAGCGATTTTATATGGAAGAAAAACCGTTATAATATTGGATCAGGTGTTTCTATATGATCATATCAAGAATTTCTTTCGATATGTATTTGACAAATCATTTGAATTTGATATTGATATCATCTTGGAAGAAGATTATGAGAAAAATAAAAGTAAATATAAAGATTTTCTTGTCTTTAAAAGGCTTGAAGTTATTAGGGATAAGGATAAAATTATTGACCCTAAAAAACTAGAAATAGAGAAAGCTATTGTACATAAGTTCCTTACTGAATATGATTTAATGGCGGGTATAATCAATTTAAGAAATGAATTAAATAAATTATATGAATTTTCTAAAGATATTGCTGAGTTTATTGAAGACCATAAAGGAAAACCAATAACATCAAAAATACTCATAAATCATATCTCAGAAGTATATGGTGAAAAAATACAAATGCCCTATTTAACATATTTAATTGATATTGCTAGTTTTTATTTTAAAGTTGAAGTTCCTAAAATAGACGGTGTTAAGAGCCTCTTAGGATTTCTTTAGATTTTATATTAAATACTTATTGCGAAAAAATTAATTGTAATAAAACAAACAAAAATAAGCATTAAGATAAGACCTTCAATTCTTTCAAATATCTTCTTGCGGGAGATATAATTGAAGTATATTATTAAGATAAGGAGAATAACCCAATTCCAAAAAAATATCCACGTAAATTGAATATTCTTAATAATTATTCCACTAATTCCAAAGGTTAGAGTTAAGTTCCAGATTAATTTTCCAATCATCCCTCCAAAAGCAATATCAACACTTTGTTTTTTTATTGACTTTAACACTAAAGTTATTTCTTCTACATTGGTAACTAATGCAATAATTACAAGCCCAAAGAAAGTTTCAGGAATGGATGTTAAAATTATAATGTTTGCTGCTGAAATAATTAACAATTCGCCACCCAAAAAAATAAAAATAAACCCAATTAGAACTAAGATAAATTTTCTAGATTTCTTTTCATTCTTGTTTTTTTCTATTGTTAATTGAATATCCTTTAATTCACCACCAGTAGGACTGACGGTTAGATCTTTTACTGAAAAATTCCTTGCATTCTTTATTAAATAGAAAATGTAGATAATTATACAAAAAAAACCTGCAAAAAATAATCCAAAATAAAATAATAACCCTGTAAAGATACATATCATTGAAATATAGATTAAATTAAAATAATATTGAGCAACCGGTTTATATTTAGCTCTATAAAAAAATGCTGGTAAAGCAAATGGAATTGTTAGAGCGATAATGGAATTACCTATCACATTTCCAACTGCAATATATGGAAGTCCATTTATAGCAGCAATTATAGATGCTATTGATTCCTCAGGATCAATACCAAGAACTAATAAACCAATAATAAATGGAGATACATCATAAATAATACATAATCCCTTTAAGTTTTCTAAAAAGACGTCAGCAGCAAAAAAAATAATAAAATAACCAACTATAAATAAAAAAATCCATAAAAGTATAATCCACATTTTTATTTACTATAAAACGGGTATATATTGTGTGTGTGTTTTAACAAATTATATCTTTCTTATTTATTGAAACTACTCATTAAGATTCGTTCATTTAATTTGAAAATCTAAGGGATTCTAAAATATTAATAAATCATTTTCCTATTATTATATTTAAAGGAATCAACATTATAAAGTTAAAATCTTAAATGAAAGAATAAATGACAATTGACTCAAACAAAAATTTTAGAAAAATAGCACGAGATTTTAAGGGCAGAATAGAATTAATGAAAAAAACAACTTTAAAGAAAATTGAGTCAATTTTTTTAGAATTATTCGAACTGGGATTGCAGGATTATATTCAAAAGGAAAAAGAGAGATTTCCTGATAAAACTCATAAAGAAATTATTATAAGTATGTATAAGTTTCATGATAAAATACGAGGGCGAAAATGGTAAATGGAAAGTACTTATAAAAAAGCATTTTTACAAGTTATTGATTTTCTAGAACGCTTGGAAAAAGATAAGGGTGTTAAATATTATTTAGTAGGAGGTATCTTAGTAAATATATATTCAGATTTTCGGATTACTCGTGATATTGATATTGCAATAGACTTAGAATCATCTGATATCACTCTTGAGGATTATATTTCATTATTGGAAAGAAATAATTTTCATGCATTTCAAGATTGGAGAACAACATTGGTTCTTGCTAGAGAAACTAATATTCTTCAATTTTTGGATAAAAGTGATACTGTAAGATATGACAATCACATTGTTGTAAAATTTAGTAATAATAAATATAAAAAAATGGGTTTTATTGGATTAAAAAAAAGAGTACGAGAGAAAATCTTTGGAATTAATTGCTGGGTTACTTCAAAAGAAGATTTTATATTAAGTAAGCTAGTATTTGGAGGCTGGCAAGATTATTCTGATGCTTTGGGGTGTTGGTTACGTTTTCAAAATGAATTAGATAAGGATTATCTAGAATTAAATAGCAATCAACTTGATATACATAAGGAATATGTGCTATTAAGGTCTGGAATAGATGATCCAGATGAATATTTCAATAAATTAAAAGATTTAAATATATAAAAGAAAAGAAAATGAAATTATAAACATATATTTAAGTCTTGCTTGAGATAGATTATTTTTAAAAATGAGAAATTTCTTACAACTAATTTAATAGGATTAATTAATAATTATACAATAATGATCCAAAAAGTTAAAATGCTTAAGAAGAAGCATCTAAAAGAACTAAATCAAGAATTAGACCGTGTTATCTCTGAATTGATTAAATTGGGTGCTTTAAAGATTATACAATTTGGATCATCTGTGAGGGAGGAATTAGGTATAACAAGTGATATTGATTTAATTATAATAATTGAATCAAAACTAAACTTTATTGAAAGATCAGCAGAAATTTATAAAAAAATAAAACCTAAAGATATTGATTTACTCTTCTATACCCCAATTGAGTTTAAACGCATGACAGGGGAAAATTTATTTATTCAACATATTTTAAAAGAAGGAAAAGTTATTTATGAGCGAAATAAGTAAATATTCTAAGGAAGCAATTAGATGGTTTGAACAAGCATTAGAAGATTTAATAAGTGCTAAAATTTTATTTGAAAATGAACGTTATTATCTTGTTTGTTTTATATCTCAACAAATTGTTGAAAAAGCTTTAAAATCTGTGATTTATTTTAATAAAGAAGATCTTGTTCTAGGGCATTCAGTTAAGAAATTAGCAGATTGGGCTGGTACTTTCGATGATAGGTTTACAAAATTAGGTGAAGAAGTGTCTATCTTAGATAGTTATTATATTCCAACTAGATATCCTAATGGATTACCAGAGGGAATACCAGCTGAAGTATTTAATAAGA
>JAUWHL010000002.1 GCA_030605895.1 Promethearchaeota archaeon
AAAGTTAAAAAACAATTTATCTTTTTTGATTACAGTTAAAAACTATTGAAATTATTTTAGAAAAGAATAAAGAGTTAACTATTCTTGAAATTTTCCTAATTTTTCTAAAAATTTCAGCCAATAGTAATATTCTTTAAAAAATTGGGAGGTTTCACCTCGATTATTGATTAATTGCTTGATTAGATAATACATCACTAGGTTGTCTATACTTGCCTCAAAAAAAAAAGAGATTTAATGATTAAAAATCTTATATTATTAAATTTCAATCATGAATGGTTAACTCGCTATATATTCAATTATAAATTGATGATTCACTTCAGTAGACCAAATCAGTAAACCACCAGCAGCATTAGTAACTGGATTGACTTCTATATAATTTGTACCATTACTGTAAATAAATACTGATGAATCAATATGACGAAGTGGAGGAGTATATGATGCTGTTGAATAAGCATCGAAATTTTCATCTTCTACACCATCTTTCAAAAGATGTATCCAGTAAAAGCTACTACCAAAATGATTAGTAAATGCAACAGAGAGATGTATTCGATACCAACCAGATTGTAATAATGTAACACGAGTATTATTATTTGAAACAGATATATATTCAGGATTAGTTAAATTATTATCTCGGAATTCTATAAGCCAATTTTGGGATGTATTATGAGGGGAATATTCCATATTTTTAACAAGATTATCCCATATCCCTACACCCATTGTTATTATTGAATTATTAAAATCTAATTCCAATTCATTAAAATCTGATTCTAAATCATTAATCTGGTCTTTCATATCGTCTATATCTGAATTAGTTGTATTTTGACCACTCCATATGAAAAATACAAATACTCCAACACCTGCACATAAAATTATTGCTATTATACCTAAAGCTGCTCCACTATTACCCATTATTTATCATTCCATTTTTTTTTATATTATTTTTATTTGATTTCTATTAAGTATTCTTCATGCTAATACATATATATAAATTTATATTAGGAACATTCAGATTAGAAGATTAAGGATAAAAATGATTTAATTACTAAAAATCATAATGCAATTCTTTATCTAAAATAGTAAAATCTTGAATAATTAAATTAAAAATAAAATTCTTACCTTCTTATCTATAATTCATGGTAGTTTTGAAATGGAATGGAAAAAAAAAGATAGATGATATTCTTTTAGAATTACAGAAAACCAGTCCATCTCATGTTCTTGACGTTTATTCTTCTAGCAAACCTTTATTCAAGTCAGATGATGAATGGAAAAATCTACTAATTTGGGGAGAAAACAAATTAGTAATGAAATCATTAATGAAAACGTTTGAAAATAAAATTAATCTTATATATATTGACCCTCCTTTTGCATCAGGAGGAAAATTCAATCTTAAAATTCAAATAGGAGAAGACGGTAATTATATAGATAATGTCGCCTATAAGGATAAGTGGAAAGAAGGTATCGCTTCATATCTAAACTTCTTATATGAAAGACTTGTTTTAATGAAAAAATTATTATCTAATGAAGGTTCTATATATGTACACTTAGATTGGCATATTTCTCATTATATAAAATTAATCATGGATGAAATTTTTGGAAATGAGAATTTTCGGAATGAAATAATTTGGGCTTATCCTGCTGCCTCAGTTAAAACAAGACGATTTTTTATTAGATCCTATGATACAATTCTATTCTATTCTAAAACTAATAATTACATTTTTAATGATAATCCTAAAATATACCAAGAATTTTCTGATCGTGTAAAAAATGCATTGAAGAAGGATGATAAGGGTGTATTTTACTATAGAGGTGGGAGTCATAATGGAAAGAAGTTGTCTAGGAAAGTATATATTGATAAGGAAGGAATATTTCCCAGAGATGTTTGGAATGACATTCCTTATATTCGGGCAAATACCGCAGAATACCAAGGCTTTTCAACCCAAAAACCAGAACGTCTTTTAAGAAGGATTATTTTAGCATCTACAAACAAGGATGATCTTGTAGCTGATTTTTTTTGCGGTTCAGGGACTACACTAACAGTAGCAGAAAAGCTCGGTAGAAAATGGATCGGATGTGATTCAAATATATACTCGATTCATATGATAAGGAAAAGAATTCTCAATGTAAGTAAAAGTAATGATATAATCGATTGGAAAAAGAGTTATAATAGAGATCCTAATTCCTTCAATATCTTAGGGTTAG
>JAUWHL010000102.1 GCA_030605895.1 Promethearchaeota archaeon
CACTTAAAACAACACCAATTATAAAATCCATTTTCCTTATCCACAATTGCTGACTTGAATGTATTTTCTGCTTCATTTACCCATCTATTGTATTCTTCATAATCAAACATAATTTTTCGCATGATATTAAATGAATTTAAGCTTTAAAAAAATACTCATAAAATTTCATTATATTATGATTCAATGAATTAAAATAATATTATAATTTTCTCTCTAAAGTTTTAAATCATTTTAAGGATAATTAAAAATAACTTTGAATACAATTTTTTTAAGGTAATATTTTCATGAGTAAGGGATTTAAGCTTCTTCGAGTAGAATATATATTTTCTGTAATAATACCTTGTTTATTATGTATATACTTGAATGATTATGACATAGTATCTCA
Source organism: Promethearchaeota archaeon (assembly GCA_030605895.1). GTDB lineage: Archaea > Asgardarchaeota > Lokiarchaeia > Sigyniarchaeales > SOKP01 > Loki-b32. The sequence goes on from JAUWHL010000102.1 coordinate 386, forward strand.
CATTTGGATATTAGCAGGATTTGCTTTTTATGCTATCACAGGAAACACTCTTAATGATGTTATTGATATGAAAGATCCTAATGAGAAAGAAACACTGGAACGAGTGAAAGGATATGGCAGAAAAGAAATTGCTGTTCTTGCTTTAGCAAGTTTTATGTTAGGAACTATGTGTTTTATGAATAGTATTTTGGTGAATCCGATTCTAGGATTTTACTTAGTAATTATTGTATGTATGGTAGTCTTCTATTGTATGTTCAAAAAGCTTGTTATTATTAATCATATTATTTTAGGCATTTCTCACATAATTTTACCATATTTTATGGTTAAAATTAATGCCGGAGATACTTTTATTAATTTTCTTCCCCATATGGAGTTGTACGAATCACTGATATTGGCAGCTATAACCGCTGTAGCATTTACAGGTCAGATGGTTCATGAAATGATTGATGGAGATTCATTAGCAAAGCTAAAGCCTAAATCTTCTCAATTGGTAATTTGGATTGCATGTATTATTTCATTACTTATAGCAATACTTTCCTTTATTATTACAAAATATTGGATATTTCTACCGATTGTTTTTTTTCCATTGGGAATTATGTATATCTACAGAATACCTAGGACTAGTTTATTAGGACGAACATCTTTAAAAGACATTGGAATTATCTTGGGTAATTTAATGCTTATTTATATGATAATTTTGATTATAGCTTAGATGATCTTATTTTTTTTTAAATACGATATTATTTTTTCTGTAAAAGATTGTCCTACATTTAATAAGTCATTAGCTTCTTCCTTGGAAACAGAAATTGTGTATTCATAATCTCCAGCATTTCTTTTATCCATAGCATTTCTCAAATTATCACTCATTTCTTTAGAAAAAATATTTGTTCTAACAAAATATTGCCCAAAAGCAGAAATTACTCCTCGGTGAGATTTAAATCTTAAATTTTTAGTTAAAAGAATAGCTTCAACTACATAAAACATAGCATAGTAAGTTCTGGAAACAGAACTATCATAATCTCCATGATTCAATAATAATTTGGCAGTTGATATAAACTTTTTAGCTTTTTCAATTAAAGGTTTTATTTCAATTTCATTCAAATTAATACTCCTTCCTCATGAATATTCATTATCAGTAGTGTTTTACAAGATTGATAATTTTCTTCTGAAACTGGATAAAGAGAGAGTAAAACTTCATATTTTAAGTCAATCTCTCCCGCTATCCCCGTCATTCTATCTATTTCTTTAAAAGGTTTAATATTACCTTTTAGTACAACTGCCAAATCTATATCTGAATCTTCAATAAATTCTCCTCTTGCATAAGAACCATATAATATTAGGCTCGAAAATTTATCTCCATATAAATTTTGAAGTCTAACTTTAAATTTTTTGAGTATTTTTATTATTCCAACTGTGTCTTGCATTTAATTTCGCAAATTTTTAAGTTATTATTTTAAACTGTTAAAAAGAAGGTGATAAAATTATTTAAATTTAATCACCAATCAATTTTCAAATTATAATAATATTTAAGAATATAAAAACCAAAATAGTCCTATATTTTAATTGTATAATTCAAAATAATAAAGTAATAAAAGATATCGCAAAAGTTAAAGAATGAATCAAAATGAATTCAGACTTCATGATAAAAGCTAAATATCAGAAAAAGATTGATGAGAATTACTCACAATGTTTAACCTGTGAGAGGAAATGTAAAATTTTAAATGGAAAGTCTGGATTTTGTCAATCTCGAATTAATAAAGACGGAGAAATATATTCTGTAGTTTATGGATTGATACCTGCTTTATCATTTAACCCAATAGAAAAGAAACCTCTATACCATTTTTATCCTGGGAGTACCGCAATAACAATAGGGACTTATGGTTGCAATTTTGCATGTTTTTGGTGCCAAAACCATCACCTTTCAAAAACGAATCCAGTTAAAGCGTATCAATTTGCAACGTCTGATGAACTTATCACCCCAAAAAGGCTAATTGAGATCGCCTTACACAAAAAGTGTGATGGAACCTCAATTTCTTTTAATGAACCTACATTATTGTTTGAATATTCATTGGAAGTCTTTAAATGGGCAAAAAAGAATGATTTATACAATACATATGTTACAAATGGCTATATGACAGAAGAAGTTCTAAGAGATTTAGTGGATGCTGGTCTTGATGCAATGAACATAGATATAAAGGGAGATTCTGATATGGTTGAGAAATATTGTGGCATTGATGTAGAAAAGGTAT
>JAUWHL010000234.1 GCA_030605895.1 Promethearchaeota archaeon
ATGAAAGTATATCACCAAAATTAGCTTCCCTTAGTAATAACGATATAATTGAATCTATTTTTACCAGTAAAGTAGATGATTATACTAACTTAAGTTATTATTCCCAAATTTATGAAGCTTCATTACAAGCAACATACTACGCATTATATATTCTCAATGCTCTAGGGAAATTGAGTACTATAAATCAGTCAGCTATGATAAATTACATACTATCTCACTATGAATCAAGTTCAAACAGGTTTATGGACTCATTATCATATCGATATCTTGATACAGATGTCTCGAGAGATTGGGTCTACCCATACAGTAGCACTCTCGAGTCTACATGCTACGCGGTTCTTTCTTTAGATTTATTAGGTTCTTTAGATATTATTAATACTCAAAATATCGTTGATTATATATGGAGCTGCTATAATACAGATACAAGTGGGTTTATCGGGCAACCATATAATTCAACCCTTCCTGCTTTATTTAAAATCTCTACCATGGATAATACTTATTTTGCTGCAATAACATTAGATCTGCTGATGAATGACTGGCTAATGTACATAAATCAGAAAAATGAAATAATCCAATTTGTTAATGACTTACAAATAGGGGGGGCTTCATGGCAAACTGGAGGGTTCTTTAATGACTATTATCCTGGTTTTGATTCTCTCAGCCCGTTGTTCGAACCAAATCTATTAAGTTCATTTTACAGTATTAAAACATTAAAAATTTTTGGTATGGAAGATATTATCAATATCCCTGATTTTCATCTATTTCTCGTTAACTCTTACGATTCATTACTAAATTATTTTCATATTGCTCCATGGGAATGCTCAGAGAATTACTGCAATATTGTAGCTACAGCATTAGGATTGGAACTCTCTGATATAACAGAATTTACTGAAATTAATCGAGCTGAAGTAATAGATTTCATTTTATCAAACCGAAATTCGTTGGGATGTTGGGATCAATCTACAACGATTACCCATCATGAGCTAATTGATACATTTCAGATTATTCGATCTTTAGAGAATTCTCAAGTCATCTCTCAATTAACTTTAGAAGAGAGAAATCAGATTGGAAATGCCACTCAGCTTTATTGTCAGGAAAATGGATATTCTCTTCTTTCAAAAGATTATACATCAATGAATCTTATGAATACTATTGTTCATTCTTTTGAATTGTATGGAAGAATGGCGGATATTGAAATTCAAGAACTTTATACACAGATTACAGGATCGTTTACAGAAAATTATCTCTTAATGTTCACGAATTCTTTTATTGGATACCTTGAAAAAAGTAGTATATTCGAAAGCCTTCGTTCTTTTCCTATTGAATATTTTTCTGATAGAAATGTGTTGCGTTCTCATAAGGCTACTTATTATGCTTTAGATTCATTGAGTCGAATGTTTAAATTGAATGATTTTCTCTCGGAAATTGATGGAAATGAATTGATTTCAGATATCGTTGCTACTCAGTTTTTAGACGGTTCCTATAATGATACTTATGGAGCCTTTACGCCCCTATGGCCATATAATTCTTATTATGAATCTTCTTTCTTGAATTCAAAGATCTTTTTCGAGTATTCTTATTTAGCGATTAAATGTCTCGAACTTCTATCAAATCAACTAGGTCTTGGGAACATGAGCAGCTTGGGAGTCGATACAATGGCGCTATATAACCATATTGAAAGAAATATAATTGAGACACCTACAATGCTTTTCTTTGACCCTTCATACACTAGTAATATCGAAACGAGTCTAGAATATACGTACTATATGACATATCTACTAAAGACACTCAATATGTATGGAAAGGATAGTCAAAAGATTATCAACTTTGTTCTAGAGAATATAAACTATGAGAATATTAAAAATATCTATTTTAGCTATAAAATTTCAGAAATATTAAATATAGATATTGACTTTGATAGAGAATTAACTCAACAGCTAGTTCAAGATATCTATTCAGAACAATACAATGAGTTCTATTGCACTCCGAATAGAGAAATAATAAGACATGAAAACTTTTTTTGGATATGTGAAATGGCTCGTAATAGTAAGATTGGGATTGAGGCTTCCTATTCAAGTATTGTTGAGTTGGGAAATTTTAACCACATTCAAGTTTCATTAGACAATTTAATTTTACATAACTTTGGTACATATCTTACTTTTAAGTTTGAAAGCGATCAACTAGAAACTTATACATTTATAAAACAACCAGATGGTTCCCATGTAGCAGATATTTTAGTACCGTTTAATTTTGACTATTACCCAATCATTAATGGATCCCTACGAGCATATGAAGGTGCAACGGTAAAAGCAGAACAATTTATCTCCTTCGAGACGACCTATACCATTGACCATGATCTTATAATCCAAAACGAGTTAAATACATTGCAACTCTCATTGAATGCGTCAATTAGATGTAATGAAACAGGCTATCCCTTGGAATCAGGAAGTACATTTACAGAAATTTATGTGAATAATACCTTAGTAGAACCAATGAGCTTTTCCCATCAAAACTTTACTGAATTTAGCATGTTTACTCTAACCTATGAAATTTACAATGATACAGAATATTGTTTTCAAATATATCTAAACGATGGAATTTCAAGTCAACCCCATTTTATTGCGAAAATTAATATAAGTATTTCATATATACCTGAAGATCCTGATCCAGTAGACCCCGATCCAGATCCGATAGATCCTGATCCAGATCCAGATCCAGATCCAGTAGACCCCGATCCAGACCCAGACCCCGATCTAGTAGACCCAGACCCAGAAACATCTATAAATTATGATGGTGAAATACAGGTCGCAATCCCGCTTACAATTATCTTTCTTGTAACTCCTGGATTCCTAATTGTAATCTCTTCTAAACAGCTTAAAAAGTCTAAAAAAACATTACGATATAATTAATCTTTTTTTTTCAAAATTTTTTCTTTTTATTTTGGTGATATATAAGTAATTAATGACTTTATCTTCAGATAATAATCACTATAATACGACACAGTTTCGGAAAATTCTCCAAACTCTTAACCAAATTATTGACATAATCGGTGGATTTGGAGATAATTATGATAAAAAACTTAATTTCAGCAAGTTAGCAAGGCTTCTAAAAATTTCTCCTTCTGAAATTGATGATATTATTTACTTACTGTTAAATTTCCAAGAAAAATTTGAAAGAACATTCAGAAATTATCATTTAAAGAAAAAAAGAGAAAACAGTGTAGTTTATTTAATTGGGGAAAAAAACCAGGCTTATAATCTAAAAGAACTACATATCCCTAACGTCATTGAGATTGATGCTTTTCAGCTTAAATTATTTAACGATATCATTTATGCTTTTAAATTCATAAAGAGAGGGAAAGGATTTGACATTGTAAAAAACGATACTAACCTTTCGACTAATTTAAAAGCACTATTGATTAAACATCCTTACTTCTTTGAACTAAAGGAAAATGGGCTTATCTATCCTTCTCATTTTGGATTAAAATTAGGAAATATTATTCTTTCCTATAATAAAGGGAATAAGGAATTTAAAGAAATTATAATTGAGAATCATACTATTTCGGTGGTAAATGATGGAAGAAAGTAATACTAAACAAGAGGTGTCATTAAATTATCATGGGCTCGAGGTAAGAGAATATCAAATAAAAATCGCACATGAATGTGCTAAGAAGAATTCATTAGTTGTATTACCTACTGGGCTTGGAAAGACAATTATAGCAGTTTTAGTAACAACACAAATACTAAAATCATTTCCTCCTAATAGTAAAATAATTGTACTTGCGCCTACACGCCCCTTAATTAATCAACACTATCAAACTTTTTTAAAATTTCTAAATATTTCAAAAGAAAAGTATACGATTCTAACAGGTAAAATTCTTCCTGAACATCGAATAGGGATTTTCAATGAAAGCCAAATTTTATTTTTTACCCCCCAAACTTTAAGGAATGATTTAGTCAATAGAAAATACACTTTAAAAGATGTTGCATTAGTCATTTTTGACGAGGCTCATCATGCGTCAGGCGATTACGCTTATACAATGATTTCTGATGAGTTTATCGATCATAATCCTGATGGAATTATACTAGGGCTTACTGCTTCACCAGGATTCTCAAAGCAGAAAATTAGTGAGTTATGCCAAAATCTTCATATTCCAGTGAAAAATATCCATATTAGAACAAGAAAAGATAAGGATGTAAAATTATACCTCAAGCCGATGGATATTTACAAAATTGGAGTTGATTTAACAAGTTTAATGGAAGACATATACCAATTGATAACGCATGTCTTAGAAGAACGATTACATTATCTCTCTCAACTAAACTTTTTAGAGGTAAAAGGAGAACAATTACATACTAAAATTATACGAAAAGACTTACTTAAATTAAATGGGGAATTAGTACAACTATTACAGAGTAATGGCGATAAAACAGGAATATATAGCGCCCTCTCTATTAATGCTCAAGCATTAATTCTGTATCATATGCTTGAATTAGTAGAACAGCAAGGACTAGATATATTGTTGGAATATTTTAACAAACTTAACAGAGATTCTAAGAAGAGAAATAGCTCTAAAGCAACTAAAATTTTAGCTTCGGATAACCGATTACAAAAAATTTATGTAATATTAAAAAAAAATGTTGAATTTTCTCCTGAAAATCTTACCCATCCAAAATATTATGTGCTAGTAAAGATTATTAGCGAAGAATTACAGAATAATCCTTCTTCTCGAATATTAGTATTTGTTAAACTGAGAAATTCAGTAAAAAATATAGTTAATAAACTAAAGAAAGTCGGTAGGATAAAACCAGTCCGATTTGTAGGTCAAGCGACTAAATCCGTAGATGATAAAGGTCTATCTCAAAAACAACAAATAGAGATTTTGGCTCAATTTAAAGAAGGGATTTATAATGTTTTGGTTAGTACGAATGTTGGTGAGGAAGGTTTAGATATCGCTGAATGTGATTTAGTAATATTTTATGATGTGGTTACCTCAGAGATTCGATACATACAACGCAAGGGAAGGACTGCACGGCATCGGGAAGGTAGAGTGGTAATATTATACAGCAAGGGAACTCGTGATGAGATTTACCTTAGAATAGCTTTAAGCAAACTAAAACGAATGAATGTTAATCTAAAAAATCCGCAACAATTAAAAGAATCATATTGCAATACTCAAAAGATTATTAGAAATGATCCGGTTGTTAATTTAGAAAGAGATGTACGACAAGAAATTGAGCTTGAACCCAGAAAGCTCCCTGCAAGAACAAGGCCAAAAAGTCAATTCCAGTCTAAATTAACAACATTTTTAGAAATCTCAGATACAAAACAATCGTCTGTAAAACTTAGTAAACATCTTTCAATGAGATATGGATTAAGAAAGAATCTACAACAAGATAATTTTGTTTTTGATATTATTGATTCTGATCTTCATATTGTTATCTATAATAAAGTATTGATTCAAATCTATGATCCTAAAACCATTCAAATTACACAGATTCTAAGCGAAATTGAAGATTTCTCACAGATCTCTTCATTAATGATCATTGTTTTTGATTTTATAGATTATAAAGAGGAAATTGAAGGAGAAAAAAGACTTACTAAACGAAAATTTCAAGATTTAGGTAGTAAACATAACTTTCAAGTAATTACAATTGACAATGAAGAAGAATTATATTTTATTGTAAAAAATATTTTAGAAAGTTCAAAACAGTACTAGAAAAGTGAAAATTATGGAAGAAGAAGTATGGAAAAGAGATGAAACTCCCTACATTGTGTTTGGATGTAAAAAATGCTATCAATTTATGTACGTAAAAGAAACTCAAAAAACGAAAAAATGTCTACGGTGTGGTCGATCTCATAAAGTTTCCGATATTAAAAATAAAGGTGAAATTGTAAAAGGAATGACAAATGCAGTTAAAACTGTAAAAGAAAGGCAAAATAAATTGGCAATACAAGAATTGGGTACTCTTCCTGAATTTAAATCTTTAAATGATTTCCGAATAACAAAGAATAGAAAGAGTATAAGTAAAGCTATTGATAATTGTATAGTTGATAATGATTACTTACATAAATTTAATAAAATGCTTATAAAGCTTTCAGAAATGTATAACGAGTTTCCTTTTTATATTATTGAAATGATGGCGGAAGATTATGGCATTCCTGATTCAGAAGTAAAGTTAATGACGCCTATGTTTGTAAAACAAGGGATTTTAATACGGTTAAATAATAATTCCTACAAAATAAGAATAAAATAAACTTTTAAGTAATTTATTTTCTCAAACTACTCTGAAATTTTTTAATGCTTTAGCAAATTCATTCCTTAGTATCATTTGATAAACTGGATGCCGCTCTTTAAAAGGAATCTTTTCTAATCCAAAATATATGTATTTCACTGATTTACCAAATTCAGAGAAAGGGATAACAAATTTTTTTAAATTAACTGGTTCTTTTACAATATCTTCTTCAACAATATCTTCAAATTTTTTATCTAACGTCTTAGAACTCATTCTTTTCTCACATTTACACCTTTTAATATAGGATAAGATTAAAAATATTTAAAGAAAAATTATTACTCGTAAGCAATTTAATGATTTTTTCTGATATTTTTCAAGAATTATCTGATGATTCACTAATTTGCTCAATAAATTCATTCAATAAAATTTTTTTAAATTTAGGGTGTCTTTCTTTGAATGGAATTTCTTCCAAACCATTATATAAATATGAAAGTTTTTTGGAATTTCCAAACTCGGAGAACGGTATTATAATATTATTGAAATTAACAGACTCCTCCTCACTGGATTCATTAAAATGAACAAAATGAACCTTTTTTTCTACTGTTTGCGAACTCATGATAAAAAACCTTTCATAAAATTGTGGTTATATCTAATATTAAGTTCTAATTTTTGAAATATAAACTCAATTGGTATAAAAGTGAAGTTTTTCAACTCTTTTTCTAATAATCTATATTTAAAAACTTAAAGATTGTAATTATTATCCTTTAATTTATTTAAATACAACTTCATAAAATACCGCTCACTTTCACAAAACTCTAATTTCTGTTTTTTGGAAAGATTTGAACAATTCAATAAAATAGCGTGGATTTTTTGTAGGGTAGTAAGATTCTCATCACAAAAGTTTTCAATTTCCACGTCTTCAAATTTAATTTTAACTTTCTCCAAGTCAATTGAATTTTTTCTTGAAGATTCTGGCTCTTGAGTTTTAATTCTATTATTCTTTTCAGTTTTTAAATCCATTATCTATTTTTCTTTTTTTATTATTTTCTTACATAAATTTATTCCTAATCCTGTTTTTTGATTAAGAACATAAGGCTTTTCTTTTTTCACCTGGCTTGCGGTATGGTATCCTGCATTATAGAGAATACGTGCCCTCACACGAGCAACATCATTTAATCTGAGTACTAAATCAAACAATTCTTCCCGAATCCCATAATGCAATCGAATCTTTAACGTTTCTGCCATCTCAGCAATTCTTACTAATTTATCTTGCAAATCGATCCCATGTGTGCTTAAACTGCTAGAGATAATTCCAATAAATGTAATAATTCGTTCTAAATTGTCTCTTACCGAAAACAGGTCTCCGGTCATGATGTTATATTTTTCCAATATTTCTTCAATAGGTTCTTCGTCTCCCCATTCAATAATTGGAAGAAGCATCTTGTTATCTTTTACGCGAAATTCTGCCTTCAGAACATCATATGCTTCCTTAATTAAGTTTTGGAAACTGTTTATTTCTACATTTTCTAGCTTATACCTAATAATTACACCAGATACAGGATAAAGATACAATCTGATAATTAATTTACCAAATTGAGAGCATTTTATTGTTCCGTCTTCATTTTTAATAATTAAACCCTTTTCGAATAGGTAGTTTAATATGTATTGATTCTTTACAGATTTGGGGATGACAGAATCAACATATTTTTGAAAATTTACATCAGGATATTGTATTAAAAAGTGTAAAAATGCGATAATATGATTGCAAAACTCGAATAAAAATTCAGTATTCGCAAAATTATCAGAGATACCATTTTCAAATCCACAAGAGCATTGGATTCCAGATGTTATATCAAATTGGCATAAATATACTCCAAATTGAGTTTTCACATACCCCGAGATGTTCTCATCATTAAATTTCGTAAGTTTCGATTCAAATATCCCATTCATTAACGTATCTACTTTATTAGCATTGGAATGAAGTTTTAATATATTTATAGGGGTAATCTCCTTAATCATTAGTAACTGTTCAATTGGAATTTTTTGTTGTTTCATTTTATGTTTAATTCCATACCAGAAATATGTTTTTTCAAAGAACTCTTTAAGTTTCTCCAAAGTAATCTTTTTCTCCTCATAAATCCTTAAAAGTACCTGTTCCTTGAGAGTATTGATTTTATTTAATCCAGAAGTTAAATCGTTATATCGAGGGATTAAATTGTTCTGTAAAGGTTGATTCTGAAAGTAATGTTCTTCAACCCACATTTTTTCTTCGATATTTTTAGTTAAAATGATTCCATATCCGATTGAATCAAGTCCAGGTCGGCCTGCTCGACCTAGAATTTGAAATACCTCATTTGCAGAAAAGGATTTGAAATAAGAGAATCCATCTCCGTTCTCGTGAAATCCCGAAAAATTTTTAATATTATGGCCAGAGGTAACATATTTTTTAAAATCCTTTAATATAACAACCCTCGCAGGGGTGTTTACTCCCGCGGATAAAGTTGTAGTACAACAAATGACTTTAATAATTCTCTTTTTGAAATTATCTTCAATAATTTTTCGCTCTTTTGGAAGTAGTCCCGCATGATGAAAAGCAACCCCTGACTTAATTAATCCTCTTAAATCTCTATGAGCACCCCTAATTGAGGTTAATCGTTTTTCTAATGCTTTACAGATATTTAACTCATTTTCTTCAAGAAACTTTTTGACAATATGCTTAATCTTTTCTGCTGATTGTTGGGCTCCCTTCCTTTTATTTAAAAAGATTAAAACTTGTCCATTTTTCTCTAATGTGTTTTTTACGATTCGCTTTATAGTTGAATCTTTATTTTGGGTAATTTCAATCTTATAGTGAAGAGGTACAGGGCGATCATCAGATTTGATTAAGGTTGTTTTATTACCGAGTGAAGATAACCATGAGTTAAAAAACTCTTCGTTCGCAATAGTGGCTGAAAGACCAATGATTTGTGGATTATGGAGAAACTCATTTAATCTAACAATCAAAGATTCTAATCGTGGTCCACGAGAACTTTCTCCAATAATGTGAATCTCATCAATAATGATCGTGGAAATGTCAAAAATCCATTCTTTATCATAAAAATTTCTTAAGATAGAATCCATCTTTTCATAGGTAGTAATGAGGATATCAGCTTTTTGTAATTTAGAATCATCAACATCATAATCTCCTATTGACAATTCTATTTTCAACCCAAAGCGTTCATAATTTTTTTTAAAATGAAAATATTTTTCTGTAGCAAGGGCTTTATAGGGAACTAAATAGATGGATTTTCCAAAATCTTGAAAAACATTATGAATCGCACACACTTCTCCAATTAATGTTTTACCGCTTCCAGAAGGGGAACAAACTAAAAAGGATTTTCTGAAAAATAATCCTTTTTTAATGGCTTCTTTCTGAATCTCCCTCAATTGAAAAATTTTCCCTTCAAAAAGCACACGTAAAATACGTTTATCAGAAATAAATTTGAAAATCTCTTTAGAGAAGCTATCTGTTACTTGCTCTTCCTCGTTTTTATCAGTAAAATCCGTTATTGTGATTATAAATCACCCATCAGTATGGATTTGTCCATTTTTTCATAAGCTCTCTAAATGTCTCTGAATCTCTTGAAATTTCTATGCTCTTGATAACTCCTACATTTCTTACCTTTAATTCTGAATTTATGTAACAGAGTAAAGCGTGAAGAGGATTGCCATGCAAGTGAATATGAGGAAAATAAATATGTGAATCTCCTTGATTTATAATATTCAATTCTATTCCAAGCTCTATATTCTGTTGACACAAAGGACAGATAACTTTCTGAGCTCTTTTTTTGACATTCTTTACATCTTTAATTTTTCCAAAAACGATGACGATTATCCATCACTTCTACTTATTATGAAGATAAAGTAATTTGCTTTAATTTAAAGAAAAAAAGCAAAATACAATAAAATGGATCTCATCTCTAAAAAAGGAAGCTAAAGCTATTATAAATTGGATTCATAATGATATTTCATTTTGATATCTAACATAAGCGGATAATATGAAAAATTATGGTATTTCTAAAAGAGTGATCCACTCCCGCCCCATTAACGCAAGTATGCGTCAAAA
>JAUWHL010000020.1 GCA_030605895.1 Promethearchaeota archaeon
GTGGTTATTATCTATATAATGTTTCATGTAATTCAGACTTTCAAATCTCCTTATAAGGATGAAACAGTTAAAAAAGAGGAACTCAAAGACTTTGTGAAAATCTTTTCTAAACCTTCAAAAATTTCCGCAGAAGAAGTCCAATATAGTAGGGAAAAGAGAATTTGTTTGGTTTGTAAAAATAAAATTTCAAGATTAAACTATATTTGCCCTGAATGTTTAGCACTTTACTGTGTTAAATGCTCTGAGGCATTAGGTAATTTAGAAAATTCTTGCTGGGTGTGTGAAACACCATTTGATGAAACTAGACCCATCCTAGTTATGAAGGAAATCGAGGGTGAAATTTCAATAGCAGAGGATAGGATTGTTGAAAAAGAAAAAAAATCTAGAAAGAGAAGTGAGAGTAAATGATTGAAAATCTTCTTGCGTTAAATCCAATTGATTTAATAGGCATCTTGCTTATTTATTTTATAGTAATTCCTTTTGTTTTATTAGCAATATTAGCTGTATGGGTGTTTAAAAATGCTAAAAAAAACGATTTAAATGCAGTAGTATGGGTTCTAATTGTCTGGATAATTCCCTTCTTCTTTGGATTTATTGTTTATTTAATAGTTAGAAATAGAAATATAGCAAATTCTTCTTAAAATTATAATAAAATTCAATTTAAACCCTCATAATTATTAAGAATAAAATGTATTGAAACAATGAGTAAATGAAAAAGATTATAAAATAACTTATACAATATTTAAATTATACAAATTAAAATGAAAGGTGCGAAAAAGATTGAGAATTACAGTTGAGGATTCAAGAACTGGAAAATTGATTAAATTAGATGTGAAGACCCATCATCAAATTGAGCGGATAGTCGATATAATTATCAAACATATGGGTATTATTAGTGCAGAGCAAAGATCTTATTCTTTGGTTCTTAAGGATCAAGAATTGCCCAGTACAATAACAGTTGCTGATGCTATTCATAAATTTGGTTTAGAAGAGAATGATAAATTAATTTTATGGGCAAAAGTTATTGGCGGTATAAATTAATAAAAACAAGCTGAAATGACTTTTAATCATCAACGATAATAATATCATCATCTTCTTCTTCCTCCTCTACGACAATTTCCTTAAGATCTAGATCCTTTAGAAAATCAGCCATAGTTTTGTTTCTAAAGAAATCAGCTGCCTCTAAACATATTGGATAATTGAGCGGATCATCAGGATTAGGATTTTTCACTAAGAGGCCTAAAGCTTTAACAGTAGTCTCTAAATCGGATAATCTAGACCATTTTTTTAGAACATTCAAACATATATATCCTGTTCCTGGGTTATTTAAGGAAATACCTACAGGATGGATATTTGGATGAAAAATGTTTGTAAGCCATGAAAAATCTATCCCTCCCGGATAAGGAAATGATCGATTAATTTTTAAGAAAATTCTATGAAATTTTTTTAGAACAAAATCTCTGTTTTGTTTAATAACTCCTAACTCATTTAATTTTATCGTGAATTCAACACTGTTATTAGCTCTAATTAGTGTGTTTTCTTCCAGTACCTCTAATTTTGTGATAGCTTTGAGTTCATTTTCGACTCGATCCTTCCATATTTCAAAAGGAAGTTCTGGCATTTTTTTTTAACCCTTTAATTATTTTTATTAGATATTAAATTATTAAGTGACGGTTTTATTATTTATTACTTTTTGTTTGATTACTATATAATTTTTAATTATTTTTTTATTTACAGTGAATCTATTAATTTTTTTTATATGAGCAAGTCCAACAATCTGGATTTTGAAATTTTTTCAAAATATTGAATTTGTTTAACAAACCATTATAATTCAACTGTTTTCCTATTAATGGTTTCCCTATATGAGGATTCCATTTGCCATTTTCTTTAAAATAATCTAATCCTAAAAGAAATTTCAACACTTGTTGTGATTGCAAACCTCCAATAATCGAGGTCGTGGTTATGATTGTAGCGATTTTTGCAATAGTTTCACCACTTTCACTTTCAATTTCTTCCCCAGTACAAGAAAACTTTTGCCACATTAAATCTAAATCTGCATTCGAAATATTACATTGTAAACAGGCGGCCTCTTCTTCTCCAGAATAAACTGATTGAACGCTACCAAAGAATTCTTCAATCCCTGAGTCTACAAAAGGGACCCCATAATAATAAGCATAGTTATTTGCTTCTACCCTTGCCTCAACATTGTCTAAACACGAACATATAACATCAGATTTTTCATAGAGGGTTTTATCAATATCTTTCAAATCCTTTTTTATCCCTAAAACTTCCGTATTCGGATTTAATTCTTCACATGCATTTTTCACAACATCAACTTTATAATCTTTATTCTGAGCGCTCTGACTATTAAATAACACACACCGATTTAAATTTGAGATGTTTATGAAATCATAGTCAATTAATATTAATTTGCCAACACCGGTTAAAATTAAATTTTTTACAACCTCATTACCTGTCGCTCCTACACCAATTACCATAACTGTGGCATCTGAAATTTTCTTTTGATCCCAACCGAAAATGCGTTTTTGGCGATCATACATATCAGTGTCTATGGAGTCAATCTCATAGACTTTGATATCTTCCCTCTTTTTTTCTTCTTTTTGCATTTATTCGAATTAATGAGTTATTTTAAATTCAAGTTAGAATAGCATAATTAATTGGTTTATAACCATTTTTTGAATTTTTGTCTAAAGTAAAAAATTTAAGCTCATCTTGATGTGGATCATTTACTAAAGCTACTTGATATGATTCCGGGAAAAAATATTCTTGGGTTTTTAAATCTGTTGTGGATAAAAAACACCCAAATCCAGGATGCGAATGCCACCATCCTACAATTCTTAAATTTTCATTTTCTCTTTTTTCCTTTAATCTCTGGAATCTCTTTTCGTATTTTCCAGCAGTACCTTCTATTTGAGAAGTCGAAAATTTATCACTATGGACCGCTCCTAAAATAAAAAGGATCTCCTCAATTACAACATATATTTGTCCTTTCCATTCTAATATATTGCCAATAAGATATCCAAATATTTCATTTTCAAAATCTTTCGTTAATAGGTGAATCTTTTGTATAGTATCTCGGTAAAT
>JAUWHL010000044.1 GCA_030605895.1 Promethearchaeota archaeon
AAATTCAAATTTAGCCCCATAAAAGTCTATTCCCGCCCTTGGATTAAAACAATATTGGATTTAAATAAAATTTATTCGGTTATTAAAAACAAAACAAATATCTCAATATCTCATTTTGCAGGCTACTATTTATGTAACTATCTTTATTACTGGGCTCTCCATCTATCGAACAAAGAATATCCAGTCATTTTTATTCATGTTCCAGACAAGGGCAATATTGCTGAATATGTTAAAAAAGTTGAGACAATCTCAAGGGCGATTATCAAAATACATTTTAATGAAGATTTACAAATTTAATGGTAATTTTTGCCCTTTTTCATTAATCTTTTCTTTAATAATCTCTGAATGAACCCTAAGTTCGTCGTATAACCAATTTAAAAGGCGCATTTTAGAGTTATAAATTTCAACTTCTTCTTCAAATAACTCCATTCTAATATTACCAATAATAATGTTTAACTATATTTTCAAGAGAATTGTTTACACATATTTATCTAAGTAATATCCAAATAATATGAAACTAATTCTATTATAATTTTAAGTATTGTAGGAATGGAATAAAATAAAGGAATATGATGTAAAATCTAAAGATTCATATATTTTTTCTGAATATCATCAAGTTCATACATAATATTGTCAATTGGATCTCCATTTATTACTCTATGCATCTTATTGATTAGTTCTTCAGGAAATTTATCAAATTGACCAATTTCTTCTCGAAAAATTTTGAATTCGTTAGACACTTCATATATATCTGTACTTCTTTTTATATCAAATTCTCTAGTTACAATCTCAACAAACCCTTTAATCAGATCGTTATAAAATTCATCTTCTAATTGCTGAGCTGTGTAGTTAATATCGTATATCATATGATCGTATTTTTTATTGACTTCTTGGATTTCTTCTTCCCTTTTTAAATTAATCTCATCTAATTTAGGTTGTAATTCTTTCTTTTTTGTTTCTAACTCTTTAAGTTTAGATTTTAACTGTTCACTCATATTACTCTTAAATCAATGACTTTATTTAAAGAATTAGTAAGTTATAATTAGCATGAGCTTTAGTTTTTTTCAAACGAAATTTCAATTGGTATAATAATTTAATGTGCCAGTTATTATATAATTAAACGGATACAATATGTTATTTTAAATACTTATGTCGAAAAAAGGAATATTACCAGAACCCGAGAAGAATCTTAAATTTATTGATGTTCATTGTCATTTACCTTTTCACCGTCCTAAAAAGGATCAATTACCTACAGATAAAGAACAATATTTGAGTTATTTCAAAATGGGGGGTCAATTTTTAATTACTAGCACAATAAATATGCAGACTTTGGATCTAACATTAGACTTCATGAAGAAATTTAATAAGAATTTTAATTTTACATGTGGTTGGGCCCCTCAAACAGTAACATATACTCCCAAAAATCAGTATGATTTGGAATGGAAGAAATGGATTAACTTTATTCAAAATAATTCTAATAAATATCTAGGAATTGGTGAAATTGGTTTAGATTTCCACCATGCAAAAAATTTAGAGAAAAGAAATAGACAGGTAGATGAATTTAGAAAGATTATTAAATTAACAAGAGATCTTGACAAACCATATATTCTACACGTTAGAAATGCTGCACAGCATGAATTTGATAGACAACATCCAAAACATAGATTTAATAAAAAAGACGGAGCAAATAAGGAGATTCTCAATATTTTAAAAGAATATAATGTAGAACCTAAGAGAGTTATGTGGCATTGCTTTTCAGGGCCAGTAGAATACGGAAGAACTTTACCAAATCAAGGTTTTACCCTCTCTGTTCCAAGTTCTGCATACGGTTTTGAAAGATGGCGTAAAGTGTCAAAATTTTCACCCTTACAATCATTGGTTACAGAAACAGATTCTTATTATCAACACCCCTTTAAAAGAGGGCCATTGAATGTGCCTTCAAATGTGAGATATTCTATAGCTGCGATTGCATATTCACATAATGTTT
Source organism: Promethearchaeota archaeon (assembly GCA_030605895.1). GTDB lineage: Archaea > Asgardarchaeota > Lokiarchaeia > Sigyniarchaeales > SOKP01 > Loki-b32. Next base: position 1,988 of record JAUWHL010000044.1, read on the forward strand.
CCCAAGAAATAGTGAGTGAAAAAACGATTGAAAATGCCGTAAAATTTTTTGATTTAAAAATTGAAAGCTAAGAATAAGCGAAAAAGTATTTTTAAAATATATCATTTCATTTACTACAGATATTTATTTAAGTGAGAAAATTGAAGATTCTAATTACATATTATTCGGGTACGGGAAATACAGAAAAGATTGCATATGCAATAAAAGAAAGTATAACAGGGCACGATGTCGATCTTTTTCCTGTTAAACAGGTAGACTCTACAATATTGAGTTCATATGATATTGTTTTTTTAGGTTCCGGTATTTATGGGTTCGCTATTAATAGAAAAATTACAAGTCTTATTAAAAAGACATTAGATCTCCCTTCTAAATTCGTTTATTTCTACACACATGAAAGTTCAAATCCTTGGCCAGACGCTTTTAAATCAATAAGAGGAATATTAGAAAAAAATAATTGTGAAGTCTTAGGCGAATTTGAATGCTGTGGAGAAAATTTAAAAGCAACAGAAGAGCAAAGGCAAGCAGCGATGAAAAACCTACCACCAGAAAAAAAGAAAGAAATGAATGAACATTATAAGATGGTTAAAGGACGTCCAAATGATGAAGATCTTGAAAATGCTAAGAAATTCGCCCAATTAATCATTAAAAAGCTATAATCGTCTTTTGTTATTTTCCTTATTCTACCTTTTTTTTAAAAAATCAAAAATCAGACTAAAGTTTATTTAAATACCTATTAAAATTGTTTAACTTAAGTTAAAAACATTTTACATAACGTGATTTAATTGAAAAAAAGTAATAGAATTCTTTTAATTATTGTTGCTGTCTGCGTTGTAACTGGAGGATCAGCATTCGGAGTTTTAGTATGGGCTACATGGAGCGTATATCCCTATGAAGATACTTATTATTATAATCCAGAAACTCCTTCTCCAATCGAACGAATTAATATTAATTGTGATATTGGTTCAATACAAATCAAATATAATAAAACACCAACCGATTATTATGCACAAGTAGATTTAGATATTCAAATAAAAGGAATTTTAGTCGAGGGAAAATCATTTCAAGATTTCTTCTATCCTGTAATATGGCAAAATGAAAGTACGCAAGTAATTTCTTTTATTCTTGATGCAAAAGCTTCAACTTGGTTAACCTTTAGTATTTCTCAACGAGTTAAGGTTTATCTAACCCTTAGAACTGATATAATATATGATATTAATACTCTGGCTAGTACAGGCTCAATAAGTATGGATATTCCAGATAATAGTATTCTTAATAATACAAAATTATCAACTTCAACAGGTTCAATATCGTTAAATGCTGCTAAAGATACAACCTTTCTAGGAAATGTTGAAATTTCTACAAGTACTGGCTCTGTTGCTCTATATGCTAAACAGGTTAATTTCAGTCATAGTTTGAGAGCATTTACTTCAACCGGCTCTCTTTCCCTGAACTTCTCTAAATGTTTTATTGGAAATAATTTAGTTGGAACAGTCTCTACAGGCTCAATATTATTTAATAGTTATAATATGAAATACTCTGATGACTATATTTGGAGTCTTAAAACTTCCACAGGAAGTATTGACGTTAATATTATACAATATACTGAAATAGGTTCTAATATTACTGGGGCAATCCAAACATCTACAGGAAGTATTGACGTTTATTACAAAGATAATTCAGCAAATATTGGAGCCAAATTCACTGGTTCAACATCAACTGGCTCTATTGACTATAATTCTATAGGTTTTGGAGGATTTATTGAAACTGGTGGTTCTACCAGTAAAACAATTACTTCAAATGATTATAGTTCAGCAACCAACACATATACTTTTACTTTGACTACTTCCACTGGCAGTGTAGAAGTAAATGGTGAAAGTTTATAAATTTTAAATCCTATTTTTCATTTTTTTTTGTTTTAATTCTTTGTTTTGTATAAATTTTTCAAAAAAATAGGCTAATAATGTATTAAAATATTATGAAACCTTAACTTTGCTACTAAAATCATTAGTATAACAAATAAAACCTTTTAATATATTCAAAATTAAACTAATTATCTTTGAATTAAAGATATTATACATTATTGAATAAAAAAGGGTTGTATTAAAAAATGGTTAGTGATGATTTACTTCAAAAATTAAAAGCATTAAGAGATGGAGGAGGCGAAAGATCACCTTCTGACGCTCTTGTATTATGTGAAGCTTTGAAACAACTTGCCGCAGAAAATGAAGATATAAAAGAAGAAGTAGAAGATATGGATACTATTTTAGTTCAGTTTGTATGGACTGATGTTGATTACAAATATTGGGTTAAAATAGGTGAAGGAGAAGTAGATTATGGCGAGGGTGAAACTGAGGATCCAAGTGTTACCATGAAGGCAACCTCAACTACTTGGGGTGGTTTGGGGGCAGGTGAAATTGATGCCACAAGTGCTTATATGAGTGGAGATCTGCTAATTGACGGAACTCTCCAAGATGCAATTGCATATGGAGAAATAAATGGCATGGTTGGGGATGTATTAAAAGAACTTCGAGGAGAATAAACTCTAAAATAATAATAATATAGATTCTGATTTACTTTTTTAATTTTAAATATTTTTCTTACTTTTTTTCATTCTTAATTTAGTGTAAAATTAAATTATCTAGTATTAATTAATGGCATCAGAAACCTGAAGAATTTAGCATAAACTTTCCTAACAATGCCTATATTAAAGAAAAATCTTATAATTCTTAGTAAGGAGTATTTTTTTGGTTGATAAGTACTTTTGGCCTTGTTATATGTAATACGAGAGATGTAGAAATTCTTCTGAAATATAGATACCAATAATTGATAAGAAAATATCGCAATTATATCCCATGCTCGTTTAGTGTGTACTTTTGGATAATCTAATTTCTCACCCATCGCCATTCTTACGACTTCAACTATGTGAAAAATATCGATTTTGCTTCCTAAAAGCTCTTTTGTTACCCATAATAAATATAGACATCCTGTGCAGTATGAAATTAAAGCATTTGCACCGGTTTCTTCAGCTTCTTTAAACTTTTTAGTTCCTTCAAATATAATGTCAAAGACAATTGCTATATTTTTGACCCAGGAAGCACCCGCTCCAAATCCACAGCATAGAGAACTATCTTTAATGTGCTTCATTTCAATAATATTACAGCCACATTTTTCTAGGATCTTTCTTGGAGGATCCCAGTATTTACCTCCCAGAGACTTTGAAAAGCAA
>JAUWHL010000095.1 GCA_030605895.1 Promethearchaeota archaeon
ACCCATAAGACCTACACCTAATGCTACAATATTTTTAATATCAGCCATTTTTTTATTTCAACCTCTTAAAAATAATTTTAATATAAAATTTCTGTAATGGTAAATTTAGCATATATTATATTTTTTTTTCAAACAAGAAAATAAAATAGTTTTTTTACTTGAATGGATATGTAAATTTCGCAACCTTTTTAGCCATACATTTAAAAAACAGTCTTTCTATTCCCTAAATTAAAATCAAGACTAATTTTAAAATATAATCTACCATCAAAATATAGTTTAGATTAATAATCAAATAAAATTAATAGATGAAATTACATTATTAGCTTAGAAATCTTTATTTTGAGTATAAAGTATCAAGTTTTTTGAAGAATGGAAAATATTAAAATTATAAAGTAAAAAAGAGGTTTGAAATATAAAAATAGCTAAAGTTTATGGGATTGATATAAAGCTCCATTTATCAACTTTATTAATTATAGGACTAATTGGATTTTATGCAGCGAGTTTTTATCTTTCGTTCGTACCAAATGCACCTCTAATTGAATTAATAATAGTTGGTTTAATTAATGGTTTAATCTTATTGTTTTCAATATTGATTCATGAATTAAGTCATTCACTTGTAGCACAGAAATATGGTCTTGTTGTTAAAGAAATTGAGCTCTATTTGTTTGGGGGCGTTTCTAAAATAGAAGAAGAACCAAGAACGCCAAAATCTGAAATGATTATCTCAATAGTTGGGCCATTATCAAGTTTATTAATAGGTTTGGGGTTACTAGCATTGTTTTTCTTACCAGTAAATCTACCTACTGTTATATCTATAACACTACTATATTCTGGCATCTCAAATGTAGGATTAAGTCTTTTTAATTTAGTTCCTGCTTTTCCTATGGATGGAGGGAGAATATTACGGGCATTTTTGTGGAAACGAAAAAATGATCTATTATCAGCGACGAAAATAGCTTCTAAGGTAGGAACACTTATTAGTTATGGGTTTATGATTTATGGTATTTTCCAAATATTCACTACTGGTCTATTAAGTGGAATCTGGTTAATTTTAATCGGTTCTTTCTTGAATTCTGCGGCAAAACAATCGTATCTACAGACTAAAAACGTTGTGATATTATCAAGTATCGGAGTTAAAGATATACTTAGCGTACCATTCATGGGAATACCATTTAATAAAGATCTCAATTTAGCAATAAGAGAGTATTTTATTCCTTATAAAAAGTCATATTTCCCCGTAATTCAGAATGATGAGATAGTAGGAATAATATATTTTAAAGATATTAGGAAAATACCTCTTTGGGAGAGATCAAAATATAATGTGGGTAATTTAATGATAAGACTTTCTGAATTTCAATATATAGATGATAACCTGTCAGGAAAAGAAGTATTAAAGAAATTAAATAAATTGACGAAAGATCCTCTACTTTTAATTGTGGAAAGAAAAGATAGTAAAGAAATAATTGGATTTGTAGGAAAGAGTGATTTACTCTCTTCATTAGAATTTTGGAGCCCAAATGTAGAAAATAAACACCCCTAATCCAAATTTTTAAAAAAAAAGAGAATTTTAAAAATAAAAATTAAGCTCTTCGATACAACAATCTCTTAGCTCATCATTTTCAAGAAAATTTATTTCAATTTTTTTAATCTTATTTCCCGGTAATTTTTTAAATGCTGTTTCGAAATAACCTTTGTTTATTCTACAAAAAGCTTTACCAAATTGTAATTTTTCTCTATGTTTAATAGGTTCTCTAAGAAAACAATAATTTTCAATAATCAATCTTATTTTTTCTGGGTATTGTTGAATCTCTCGAATCTGTAATGAATAATAATCTTTCAATTCATTCATTAAGATTTCAATAAGTTCAAGAATTTCAAATTCATCCTTATTATATAGATGTTTTATTCTTTCAGCTATTACTTCACCAGGACCAGAACCTATTTGGTATAATATAGATAGAAGACTATTTTCCCCGAATACATCAAGTATTTTATAAACCATAGCTTCAGAAATGATTTCAAAACCTTTTAATGATTTTATATTTGAGACATCATTTTGAATTCTTTTGTTAAATTGATCTATTTCCAAACGAATATCCTCTAATCCTAAAGAATAAAATTAATAATAAAAGCACATAATTTTTTAAAAATTTAATTTAAAAAAAAAAGTATGTTCTTAGAGAACATATATTATAGAATTGCTGTTTTTCGCCGAAATAGAAGAATACCAAGAAGAATTAAGCCTATTCCCCATATAGTAATTAATATTAAATTTAATCCAACTGGATCAAATGCAACGCTTCCATCTATCATTACAGCTGTCATTGCTCTTAGTGCTAAAGCTGTTGGTAAAAATTCTAAAAGTAGCACATCTGGAGAGACAAGTAATCCACCCAGAAATTGGAGTGGTAAAATGATAAACCATGCAAGTCCTCCCGCAGAGCCAGCAGATTTCACAAATGAAGCAAGTAATAATCCAAATCCAAGAGAACTGAATGCAACTAAAAAAGGAATCAAAAATACCAAGAAGATATTTGCATTAGGATGGTAGGATGCTCCAAATAAGAAACTCAGAAGAAGCATAAGTACAATTTGTATTACTGCTACTATTAATTGGGAAAATAATCCTGATAATAATATTGATTGTCGTGAAACAGGAGTAGTTATTAAGCGTTGTAATGTTCCTGATTCCTTTTCATCAGCGAAATGACCTGCCAATTGTGAAATCAGCACAACCGGACCTAGTATTGTAACACCCGGTGCCATAAATACATAAACTTCAGCACCATATGCAAACCTAAACAAGAGCATGAAGAGCAAAGGATAACCAAATATCCAAATTAACTGACTTACCTCACGGATCATTGACTTGAAGTTTTTTACTGTTAAATACCAAAGCTGTTGAGTAACTTTAGGATTTAATTTTTGTTCCATTAATCTCTCAACCTCCTACCTGTTAAATCAATAAATACATCCTCTAAAGTATTTTTACGAACAGATATATCTTCCATTTTTACTTTTACGACATCCATAATTTCAGACACCCTCCTTAATCCATCAAGGGCATTAAGAACAATTCTATGTTTCCCAACTGGTTTTCCCCATCTTACAAAATCTAATGTTTTTGCTAGCTCAATAATTTCATCTCTTTGTTCCATCTCTTTAATTTTAAATTCTAAAATATCTCCTTCTCCTAATTTTCCTTTCAATTCGTCTGGAGTACCCTGGGAAATAATTTTTCCATGATCAATTATAATAAGTTCATCTGAAAGATCATCTGCCTCTTCCATAGAATGTGTTGTTAATATAATCGTGCTTTCTTTTTCTTGAAAATCTCGGATAAAATCCCATACTACACGTCGAGATTGCGGATCAAGACCTGCTGTAGGTTCATCAAAAAATAATAACTCTGGTTCATGTATAACTGCCATTAATACATTTATTCGACGCTTCATCCCCCCAGAATACCCTTTAACTAAGGAACTAGCACGATCCAATAAATTCATTTTTCCTAGTAACTCATCAGTTCTTTCTTTATAATCTTTTTTTGCCATTCCATGCATTTGCGCGATTAAATGAATATTTTCTCTTGCTGATAAACGTGGATACAAAACAAGTTCTTGAGGACAAACGCCAATGCGTTTCTTAATCTCACGAGCATCTTTTTTTATATCAAATCCTAATACTGCTGCCTCACCACTAGTTGGGTGTAGAATTGTTGATAGCATTCTTAATGTTGTTGTTTTCCCTGCCCCATGAGGACCAAGAACTCCAAATAATGAGCCTCTTGGGATCTGTAAGTCTATTCCATCAACAGCATGAATATCCCCAAAATATTTTTTTAAATTATTAGTTTCTATAGCTAAATCCATATTTATTACTCTCTTTTTATTATTAATACAATAAAAGCGGTTCTTATTTGTATTAAAAAAATATGTAGTCCAATTTTTAAATTTTCTTTAATGAACAATGGTTCACTTAAGTAAATTAATATTAAAATAGATATGAAATTTGAAAAGGAATAAAAAATAATAAATTAAGTTGCTAATGTGTTTAGGATTTTTTCAAAAACCTTAAAATCAGCTTCTTTTTCTAAGCAAATTGAAACATTTCTTAAATTTTGGTTTTTCTCTACAAGATATTTTTTAAATGTGGGAAGCATTGCTTCAGCACATAGTTTAGAAGTGATTCCTCTCATCTCTATAGAGAGAGGAGGGAAAACTACTGAAGTAAGGGCCATGTCATCCGCTAGGATTAATGAATTCCAAGTAGACAACATTAGTTTTTTCCCCTCATTGCCCTGCCCTGGTCTTGGACCATTTGTGTGTATTATATAGTTTATATAATTACCCCCTGAAGTAACGATAGACTTTCCCACAGAAATTTGAATTATTTTATTGATAATTTTATTACATTCAACTTGTACCTTTGTTCCGGCTTTTTTCAAAACTTTACACCTTAGATCACCACTAGGTAAAAGTCTACTATTAGTAGGAATCACAATTGCATCATATTGTTCAATATTGGTTAAATCCCCTACGAAAATTTCAACAATGGAATTGTTTATCGTTATTTGATCCATTAAAAATATCATCTAGTGAACTATATTTATATTTTAGTTTTACTAAAAGGAAGCTGAATTAACTATTCTAAATTATTTTTCTGAGGATTCATTTATTACCATTATTTTTCTCACTGCTTTTTCAACATGTTCATCGATAACTCTAAGAACTTTCTTATAATTCTCAGTTGAAGTATAGTATGGATCAATTATATCTATGTTCTGAGTTTGCCCATTGAATTCTTTTAATGTAAAAGTTTTTTTATCAATATTTTTTATAAGATTGAAGTTGCTTATAATATCATGTGAATGTTTATATTCCATTGTGAGTATTAAGTCCTGCTTTTCTAATAATTTACGGGTAATTACTTTTGGAATAAAATCTGAATGTTTAATTCCTTTAAAATCCAAATATTTTCGAGATTCTGGTTGCATATAACTAAAGGCATTGAAAAAGCCACAAGAATCAACTTCTAAATCTACTTCAAGTTTTTTAGTATAATATCGAGCTAAATATTCTGCAGCTGGAGATCTTGCTGTATTTCCTAAGCATACAAAGAGAACGTTCTTAATTTTACTCACATTTAATCAAATATTAAAAATTTGTTATTTCAAATAAAATTTACGAGAAATCAATGACCATAAATTAAATAAAAAATAAATAGAAGATTGACATAATGATTATTACAGAAAATAATATCATTCTTTTAAAAGAGAGAAATGAGCGAAGAAGAATCTAAAGAAATAATGAAAAAAGCATCTTTAAAAAACTGGTTTAGTAGGGTATTTACAAGAGACATAAATTTATCGAAAAACACCTTACTATATTTGTTTTTCTCTTTACTTTCAATTACAATTGTATCTTTAGCTTTTTTATTTGAGTATACTATTTCAACTGGTGGTGTTTTATATGTTGGTCTAGAAGTCTATGCATTATTAATTATACTTGCTGTTAGTTTTCTCATATCTGGTATTATTGTTGATTTCATTAAGAATAG
>JAUWHL010000032.1 GCA_030605895.1 Promethearchaeota archaeon
TTTTGAACCCTTGGTTCTGCTTCTTTTTTCTTTTTATACCCTTTCAAAGTAATTTCTTCAAATTCGATACCTAAAGCATCAAATAATTGCTCTAATGCTGATCTCAATAACTCTCTATATTTTTTACCATCTAGATCCCTAAAACTAGCCAGATCAAAATCTTTAGCTCCAATTTTATCATTACTTTTGATGAATTTAATATCTTCACCCTTCTGATATTCCTTCCCCTTTATTTTTTTTAATTCGTTAGCAGCTCTGACGTGTTGGGGTATGGTTTTCTTATAAGAATCAAGAGATTTTCGTAAGGTTATATAAATAGCATAATCTTCTAAAGGGAATTCATCTTCCTTACCTATTTTTTTTCTATTTGTTTTTATTATATCGATAATTGATTTTCTTGCTTTTGAAAATTCTTCATCTGATGTTACGTTTTTTAATATTTCAATTACCTGTCGAAAAACTTTCTTAATAAATTCTGGTGTGTTTTTTTTCTTAGCTAACACCCCTTTCATATCTACATATTTAGTATTCTTATGAATGCCGACATAATTCTTCTTTCTTTCTGAGAGTGCTAGAAATTGATATGTTTTTTCTTCTTCTAAATCAAGGTCTAATTCTTTTTTACTCCAATCGGATATCTCATTCATTTGTTGTTTCGTAGGATTTTTTAGAAAAATTGAGTCTGTATCCCCATAGAGAACTTCTATCCCTAATTGCTCTGCTTTTTCTATTGTCTGCTTTATTGAATATTGCCCTATCCCAGTTGTGCTCTCGGCTACAGGTAAACAAAATAAGGGAAAGTTTTGTGAGCCAAAAACGCCATATGAGGCGTTGATAAACACTTTTAAAGCTTGTTGAATAGTAAGGTAATAACTACGTTGTTTTTCATCAAGATTTTTATCATTTGACTTCGGTTTAAAATATTTTACTCGTATATCTCGGAAAAAGCCAACTACATATGCAAAGATCCCCGTTTTGTGAGTGCAGATGTGATAAGGGGTCCCTTCTATTATATTTTTTTCATCATCCTTATGCGGACATAAAACAGTTTCATAAGATAGATTATATTCTTTAATTATAGATGGATATAGGCTGGCAAAGTCCATAACAACTACATCGTAATGGATTCCTGGTACTGGTTTTACTACATATGCTCCTAAGAATTTCTCATCATCAGCTTTAGAGGATAATTTTCCACCCTTCTTTAATTCTCGTATCTCTGATCGCCGAGGAATTAGGAAATTTTTCCTACGGTGCTCAAAATAAAAAATATTCTGAATCCATGTAGAAATTTGCCTTCTTATCATGTCATGAATAGGCATTTTCGTTATCCTGCATAATAAAATGATTAAATTCCACACAAGTGAATTGTTAAATTTTGTTAAATCTAAAGTCAATAGAGAATCTTTAAGATTATACCAAGAAAGAATGTCATATTCCATCTCATGAATTAATTCTTCATGCTGATATTTTTCTTCTCCTAATAAGGCGGCACTTATTGCATTAAGAGATGCCCTTTCATAGACGCCCCCAAATGCATATCCTGAAATACTTCTATTAAAAAATAAATTAAATAAATCAATGTGGATACCACTTCTCAAATCACATTCCGCTTGTGATAAAATTCCAAAACCCCGCTTTACATGAATTGGATTTAGTTCCTTATCTATTTTTAATTTATCAGCTCTATGATACAAATAATTTAAATCAAAATTGTCACCATTAAAAGTAATAATTACAGGATATTTCCATAAGAGCCGAAAACTTTCAATTAATAATTCTTTCTCTGTTTTGAAGAAAACAACTTTGGCATTAGAAGGGAATTTCGAATGTAACTTTTTAAATGTATAGTCTTCTCGTTCAAGCATATAGACTAATTTTAATCCATCTGTGGCTGCAAATGATATGCTAATAACATCTTGTCTAGCTAAACGTGGGTCTGGGATTTTATAATCTCTTTCACTAACCATAACCTCAATATCCATAGCCATACGTTTAATATCAGGGATTGGTGTGATGAAGATATCCAAAAATTTCTCAGAAAATTCTTGAATTTCTAGACTTTCATTTTTAAATAATTCTCGAAGTTCATTAGCCATTTTTTTTGAATTCTCATCAAGTTTCTCGAAATTCAATTTTTCAAGTTTTCCGCTTTTGATTTTATAAATGAGACCTGGAATTAGTTGCCTATCAAAAATATAATTTAAATGATACCGAATATCTGCCTCCCAAGCTTTTTTATCATTATTTCCTAAAATATTACGAATATTTATTCCAGAACCTCCTATATTCGTTGGTGTTTTACCATAAATCTTGGTTATGTCAATCTCTTGATCACCTAACAAATCAAACCTCTTAATTTCTTCAAATCGAGTAAATCCTTGGTAATCCGTCAGTTTTTTCTTCTGCCCCATTTTTTCAGTGTAGTATAGTTTTTCTAAAGCTGAAATTGGTTCTTTACTTAGACAATAAGGTTCATGGTTGGTTGTATCAATCCAAATCTTTATATCATCAGAATCTAAATCATAAAATTTACAGTATGCCTTGTTTTTTCCTCCGTCATAATCTACATCAAGTAAAAATCCTCGTTCCATATCTTCAACAATATCACCTTTTTCAATAAGATATTGAATATATTTCGAAGTACCTCGTAAAGTAGTGGTTAATTTGATATTTACTTCTTTTAAGCCAAAAGGTTCATCATTACCTTTAAAAAATAAGTTTGAAGGTATTTCTTTTGAAACCTTCTCTACTTGAGGAGTTGGTTCTTTGATCTTTTCTTCTTTTATAATTTTAGGTTTAGCTTTTGGTTTTTCTTCTTTGGCTTTTTCAACTTTTGTTTGTTTAGGTTTTTCCGAGGATTTTTCTTTTTTCTGCTCTTTATCACTTACAAAGGAAAAAAGCGAGGTTTGTTCCTTATCGTCTAATTTTTTCTTTTTTGGAGGAGGCATAAATTTCAGTTAAAAATAATATTTGAGTGTCTAATAATGTATATTATATATTTATTATAATACCCACTTATTCCTTCTTTAATATTAAATTTGATACTCTTAAGGAAAGTAACTTTACAAAGAAAGGAGATCTAACTCATCTATGAATATGACAATTTGGGGCTAGCTGTTATTATCAATTATTTTCTTTATTTCTTCTAAAAGAAGGTGTTTTTCAGCGATATACCAATCTACTTGGCTTCGAGAAGGATTTTCGTGATAAATAATTTCAGCAACATCCCTAATTTCATCTTCGGAAGGAAGAATCACTTGCCCATTTACATCATCTCTTATTAAAAGAATTAAGTTATCTGTTTCTAATGGTTTGATATTATATCCATCTTTGACGTTGTTATTAATTGTAACGCAAAGTTCGGCAAGTCTCCAAACTGACTTCTCTACGTTTTGATTCTTTTTATAAATCTTGAATGCCAATTTAGTTACATCTTCTTTTGTAAACATTTTTCTCAATCAGAACTCCTATTTAAACTAAAATCATTAATAAGGTAATTGATTAACAAAAAGATAAGTATCCTTTTAACTATTTGTGTTGATACAATTTAATGTTTTAATTAGTTCTAAAACCACAAAATTAAAAATTTATAATAATTTCATATAATAGATATCATAATAAAAATGCCTCCGTGGCTTAGTGGTAGAGCAGCAGACTTGTAAAAGAGTTTTTTATTAAAAAACTCTGTAGATTCTGCCGGTCGTGGGTTCAATTCCCACCGGGGGCTCCATTATTATTAATATCACAGTTTCTTTTTCTTAATTTTTACTTCTTATATAGTGATAAATCAATTCAGCTGCTTGTTCAATACCATCTAAAGTGCTTATTTCAGGAACATTATGAGCAAACATAGTTGGAATTCCAATTAAAGCCGATGGGATCCCGAGCCATTTTTGAACTTTTCCAGCATCAGAACCGTAAAATTCCAAAACACCATCTTGATATTTTATATTATTTTGTTCAGCTACCTCAACTAAGGTTTTACAGAGTTGGTAATCGAAAACACCCGTACCACTTGCTTCTTGCCATATAATTACGGGCCCATCATGTAATTTAATATCAGAACTTACAGTTCCTGGAAAATTTTCAACTAATCCTATATCTAACGCTATAATTTCGTCTATAGAATTATTTCTGGCAAAAAATAAAGAACCTTCTGTTCCAATTTCTTCTCTTGTAGTTGCTACAATGTATAAATCAAATGGTTTCGTTAAATTTCCTGACTCATCTAAAAGATTATTCACAATTTTATTTGTTAACAAAGCTAATCCTGTTAATGCTACTAAATTATCCATTGAATATCCAGAAATAATATTATCATTAAAATCCTCATTTAATAGCTCAAATTCTCCAGAAAATACAAATGGAGCACCAACATGAATTTTAAACTTGCTAATTACTTCCTCTTTATCTTGAGCTCCAATAAATATCTCCATTTCAAGGGGTTCAATTTTTTCTTCTCCTCTTAATTTTTGTGGAGTAGCATGAGGTGATCTACCTCCAATCACGCCGTTTATCCACTTTCCTTCTTTATTTAATATAGATATTTTTCTTGAAACAAGCCATCTACCTTCATACCCACCTCTTTTCGAGAACTCTAAAGTTCCACGTTTTTTAATCTTTCTAATGGTTCCGCCAATTTCATCCATATGAGCTAATATAGCAATAACTTTTTTACTAGATTTTCCATTGAAATTAACAAAATAATTACTAAGTGAATCAGTGTTAATTTCAATACCCTTATCAGCAAGAATTTTCTCTAATTCTATTTTAAAGAGTTCACCACGGGCTTTCTCTAACCCGCTAGGTGCCCTTGCCGATGAAAATGTTTTAATTATCCTAAAAATCTCCTTTTTATCCAAAGTTTATCACGTTATTTAATTTTATATTTTTATTTTTCCTAAATTTAATCTAAGAAGTATTAAGTTTTATATTTCAATAAAATTGGCATTTTATAATATCATTTATTAATTTCGAAGAATATGTAGATATCAACAGAAACGTGATTGGTGAAGTTTAATAAATAAAATCAACAGAGTTATTCTTTGCATTATTGACGACGTAAGGTCCGAGCACTTTTTTGATTTTATCAACAAGGGTTTACTCCCTAATTTAAAAAAATTAATGGAAAATGGAGTTTATTCGGAGAATTGCATAACTGACTTTCCACCTATTACATATCCTACACAAGTCTCTTTATTGACGGGGACTTACACCGGTAATTATAAAAAAGAACCATGTCACGGGGTTCCTCTCCTTAATTGGATGGATCGCGATAGTGTTCCACCAATATTAAGAGAATATGCTTCTAAAAATTTGCAAATTTATAAAATTAATAATGATATGGGGAATAATTGCCAGACAATCCTTGAAATGGTGGGAGATGAGAATACAGCGAGTATAGCGCAGTTTATTAATAGAGGTTCAGATTATATTTTTCCTGAGAGGAAGACAAAGCTTGCAATGTTTTATCTTCTCTTAAAATACCTTCCTGATGTTAAAAGGAGATTGATTAGATCCAATTCTGTCATTGCACAAAAATTAATAGAGGTATTTCAAAAACCAAAGAAATTTTTTGATGATTCTGAACCCCCTATTGCTTCTTTACTATGGTTTATATCCTCTGATCTTTTAATGCATAAGTTTGGTTTTGATTCGCAAATATATAAATTGAATTTACTCCACATTGATAAAGTTATTGGGGTTTTAATTGATAATCTAAAGAGATTGGGCTATTTAAATGATACTGCTATAGCAATTACTTCCGATCATGGAAATTATAAAGCCAATAAGCTTGGTAATTTGAATAATTTTTTTAAGCAAAATAGGTTAAACAATTATCATCCTTCTAAAAATTCAAAAGGAAATATGAATCTTGCTTATTACGCGAGTGTAGGATTCTTTTATTTTAAAGGTATGAATAATTCTAATTTTAAGAATAGCTGGAATCGCCCTACTCTCAAAGAACTTGAGAATTATGGTCCAAAGAGAATAAATCTATTAGAAAAATTTTTTAGAATTAATGGAAGCCATTTAATGTATTACAGAGAGAATGGAAATACATCTAATAAAGGTATAATTCACCTTAAAAGAAAAATTAAAGAAACGGGTAAAATTATAACAGGAAGAATAGAATATATGGGTACTGGTTCAGATTATAAAACGCGTTATCTATCTGATGATGGTGATTATGATATTTTCAATTTTATGGCTGATGATGTAGCAAGTCGATTATTGGACAATAAATTTCACTCAATTCAAGAATGGTTAGAAGCTACATATCATCTAGATTATCCATTATTTCCTGATTTAATTCCTCGTCATTTAAAAAATCCTAGAAGCGCTGACCTTATCTTAAGTAATGATGAAACAATTAAATTTAGTATTCATCATGGAAAGCAAAAAGGTAAATATCTTTATGATCACGATATGGGTTTGCGAAAATGCATGGCTGTTCCATTAATAATAGGAGGTTCTTTAGAAATCCCTCATAAAGAAATTCCTTATTGTAAAATTACAGATATTGTTCCTACATTATTAAAACTTATAGGTAAAAAATCACATAAGAGTGTTATTGGGAAAAATTTAGTCTAATTGAATTTTCTATGCTATATATTTCTATATAGAATATATAGGAAAACTATTCAAGGATTTTAAAATTTTTTTTCAAAATTAGAAATATCTAGAAGTTAATAATAATTAACAAAAATTAAATTACAATCTGAATCTTAGTAAAACTATATATTACTCTATAGAATTTAGATTTTAGAGAAAATGAGAGAAAATGAGAGAAATTGATGAGAAGGTACTAAATAAACTAAACATTGATGAGCTAACCCATTTATTTATGGATAACATAAATGAACAGAATTTAAAACTAATTGAAGGGATTGAGTTTCTGGTTCAAGAAAACTTCGATAAATTTAATAATAGTATGAACTATGTGATAGAAACGAATACTGAAGTCCAAATAAAAAAGAAATTCGAATCAAGAATCTTCAAATCAAAATTAATGTTCTCAAAAGCAGACAGATTAAAATTATTCACAAAAATAAACGATGTAAAGAATATCGGTGAATTTATTGCTAATAAAATGCTTCTTTATAAGGTAGTTTTTCCTGATGAGCAATTTAAGAATCATATTTTAAGTATTCTTAAATCCATGAAGGTAAT
>JAUWHL010000200.1 GCA_030605895.1 Promethearchaeota archaeon
AGAATGGTATCAAGCAAGCGGAGCTCCCAATCAATATGATTTTTGGTTTGATAATTTGATTGCTCATAAAGAAAGTGGTGCATTATTAGAAGCCAATAGAAGTTATTCTATTCCTGAATCGCACGTATATATTCCAGAAACGAAAAGAGCTAATATATTAGTAAGAGCTCTTGATGTTCATGGAAATCTGATTCCTAGTGTAAATATAACGATGTATAATAAGAGTGCCATTATTAAAACTGATTTTGCAAATGTTAATGGAACTGTAACCTTTACGAATGTATCACTTGGGGATTACAATTTCACAGTCACGATAACATCTGATATTGGAGATCATGAAAGAATAGTAAATACTACTTCAACGGATATTACAATAGAAAAAGTTTATCAAGAGATTAATTTAACTTGCGAAATGAGTAAAAATACCTTTAATATCATAGATGTAGATGGAAAACCGCTTGAATCTGGGTGGATTATAGTGGGTAATAGTACAGGTGATACACAGGTTCAAAATTGTACGATTGATAGTTCCGGAGAAGCAATATTCCAGTGGTTAAATATCACGCCTTATCAATATAATTATACTATATATTATCAAGATAATAATTACAATCCGAGTATTATATGGCTAGACAAAGGAGATATTACAACGCGAGATTCAAAAATCCAAGTTGGTGTGAATATGACAACAGTAAATTTCACCGTTTTTGCCGATCAGTTTATGACGGAAATAATACCTGGAGCAAAATTAAATATATCCACCCAAAATAATCCATATAATGTAGTGAACCTAACAACGGATGAAAATGGGAAGGCAACATTAAGATGGTTAAACTCGTCTTCGGTTGGAATTTTGGGCAATTACACCATAAGAATTGATTTCTATGGACCAAGACCATTTAATATGACTAGAACTGATTGGCCACCAACATTATTTGAATTAAGCTTTAATGTAACCTCTGAAGATGCTTATATCCTAAGAGCTAATCTTAATCTAGAAGACTACCAAACTGAAATATTGTCTTTAAATCCTAATGATAACATTGAAGTTTTATGGGGGTCACGATTGAAAATAAGAGCTCTACTGAATGTAACTAAAGCGGTAGGTGCGCCATCATATTTAGGTCCTGCTTATGCCGATAATATGGAATATGAGATATACGATGGAGTATTACTCGTCGATTCAGGCATAATGCCAATAGATCAGGATTACCTAGGAAGACACTATGCGTATATTGACACAAACGAGTTAGAAACTGATGCTAACTATTTAATATCTATTTCAGCATATAAATCAGGATATATAATCCCTTCTGATTTATATCTCACATTAAATATTCTTAATCACGAATTAGAATTAAATCAATCTCAAAACGACGATTCAGCTAAAGCAGATTACTGGGGTCATAATGTAGATATGTCAGTGAAGCCGTACGGTAAATATACTGAAAGTTTTTTGATTGATGTAGACATCTTTAAAGATGATAATCATAACTTTGAATTTTCAATCCCGGATGTCAATAACGAATGGAATTTATCCAAAATAGTATTTAATGTGTCCAATATCGCATTTGATGTTCCCGCAGCTGATATAGAAATTAATATTACAGACCCATATGATAATAAGCATACATGGACCGAAGACAATGGTTCCTCTTATTATGTAAATCAATATGAACCAAGTGGAATGTTTTACGATTTAGCTATCGACTTAAATGGAAAGAGCCCTACGAAAGACAATAAGTTCAATTTTAAAATAGAAGGTACTTTTACAGGAACTGTTACTGTTTTAGCAGAAGCTTATTTTATTAGAGATTTTATATCTGTACAATACACAAGATTTAACGTTTCTGAATCAATTAACATTTTTTCAGATGATAATGGATGGGTAATTAAAAATATTACATTCGAACTTACAAATTGCTATAATCCATCTACATGGACTAAAATTGATCCAAAAAATATAGCAAACTTGAATATAACTACAAATGAAAACATAACATATATCCTAGATTCTGGAACCGTTGGAGAAGGAAAATTGACTATTTCAGATCGATTAATATATCCTCTGGATCATCAATTCTTATTTATAATCGATAATAAAACTAACATAGTCTTTGACGTGAAAATTAAAGTAGAATATATTCAAGAATTTTATAGGAATCAATATTTTGAAACGCTAAATTTATCAAAAACGGAAGTTGGTTTTACAAACGGAGGCACATTTCAAATGGAACTTGTTGATGGAGATTGGCTTGATAGTGGTGCGTTATTAAAAATCGCTGATTTAAATTCTAGTTCAGTACTAGTTTATCCATCAGATGTAGCATTAAGATTAATAGTTGATGGATATAATCGTGCTATTGGAAACGAACAATCGGTAGGAGACGGATCTCTTTCACTGGATTTTCTAAATAAGGATACAAATTATTCAGCATATCTTACATCAAGTCAAAGTATAACATGTACTATTTCGTTGGTAGTGAGTTATACAAAAACATACTCTTATGAAACTACTGGATCTGTCTCTTATCTTATAAGAGAAGCCCCAGATATATATGGTACTGTTCAATATGACGAGGATTTAAAAATTTACCAACAAACTGTGGATACTTCTGTATTAAATGTAGGCACATATACTATACGGTTCACCATTTCTAAGGATTATTATAGCTCAGCATTAAAAGATTTAAGCTTGATTGTACTAAGTCGACCTACATTAATTAATAGCTCAGCTGATTTCATTAGAAAAGTAGAACAATCTTATGCTATGGAAGAAAAAACTTTTAAAATTTCGTTTACTGATTATTTTCTTGGCATCCCTCTAACGAATTTAGAGATTCAATCTTACTTATGGGAGAGATATGATGATCTAGGTCAAGTTAATGAAACAGGAAGCGGTACTCTCTATTATGAATCGGGATATTACATTTTAGATCCTAATACTGAGTACTTTAAACTTGGAGAACATTTAATATTAGTTACATTTGATAAGGATAATTACGATCTTAAGAATGCTATGATTTCACTAACGATAGTTGATCGTCCAACATTGATTAACGGAACATCGCAACTTGAAACAGTTCAAGCCACAAGATATGCAGGATTTGAATATAATTTCACTTATTCTTATGTAGATGTAATAAGTAATAATGACATTATAAATCTTAGTAAAGAATCTTACACTTGGAAAAAATATGACAGTCAAGACCAAGTTATTGATAGTGGTCAAGGTACTTTGAGATTTAATAATAATAGCCGACTTTACGAATTGGATTTTGATTCTGAAACTAAAGAACCTGGAAAGTATGAATTATCTGTAATATTGGACAAGGAAAATTACACAATTCAATCTTCATTGATCATATTGAATATTATTGAAAGACCTATTGATTATGTTTTAGATGCAACTAATTTTATAGTGGATTTAATAAAAGTAGTTCAAGGAGATTATATAGTATTTTCATTAAATTTATCTGATCCAACAGATAATAATATTGCTTTAACAGGAGCTAATGTTACTATAAGGATTGGTGAAAATGAATATAAAAATATCGAAGAAATTGAAAATGGTGTCTATCAATTAACAGTCTCAACTAAAGACAAGGAAGCTTTCTTTACATCATTAACTTTAACAGGTCAAATTACTATCGAAAAAGATAATTATGAGACAGTAACAATTCCGTTAACAATTACGATTGGAATGACTGAAATATTTCCAGGAGTTCCTATGTTCTATTTCCTAATGATTGTAGGATCGATTGTAGCTATTGCAGGCAGTCTTGCTACTTACAGAATAGTTCAACAACGTAGAATCCCTACATTTGTCAAAAAGGCGAAGACAATGAAGAAAAGCATTAAAGGCAATAAGACAATTTCAGACGATGTCTTATATCCACTAAAAGAAGAATTCATTGTAAAGAAAATAGGCGATAAATGGGAATTACTTGGATTGTCTTTGAGGGACATTTTAGGAATCAAAATTAAGAAGAAAAAGACTCTACCGGAAGTAAAAGAACCCAAAGCAAAAAAACCTAAGAAAAAAGAAACTGAGATAAAGGAACCTGAAATTAAGGAACCTGAAATTAAAGAACCTGAAACAAAAGAAGAATTTAAAGGAGGTGCTGACTAATGCCTGTTGGATTAGCAATAATGAGATGGGATGAAAGAGTTGGAACTGAAATCCTTGCGAATTATCCTGAAGAGATAAATATTACTGATAAAACATTAATGCAAGTGTATAGCACTCATGAATATAGCGGAGAATCTGGAATGATCAGTTTAATGGTTGGGTCATTGAACATTGCCTCTTATTATACGGGACCTGAGAAAGGGTTTTATATCCTGTTACTTTTGAGTTTAGATGATGACCCAGATGCTTATGAAGGAGGATTAATTGACATATCTCGAATTATTCTTCAAAATATCGTAGATGATGCCTATGTACCAATGATCCCTGATCTTTTTAGAAGATTATCTGTTTATCCCACACTCAATAACGAACAGCGGCTTGCGATTACATATCAAGATGAGATTAAACGATTGATAATTAACCGTTTAAGAGATGAAGGCGTAGTTTCTAAATCAGAATTGATGGTATGGCTAAAAGATCAATATAAACAAGGTTTTGTCGATTTAGAAGGTGTATTAACTGAATTAATTAAGCGAGAAATTGTAAAAGAAACCTCAGTAAAAGGTATGCCATCAGAATTAATCTTTTTAATTCAAGATGTCGTGGCAATGAGAATACCTCCTGTTAAAATTTACGGTGATCCTTCTAATCGCGGTTTACCTTCTCAACTTGAAGAAGATTATAAGGTAGAAGTAAAGAAATATTTTCAAAACTATCGTCCATCAGAAGGAGACAATCTTAGGATTATAGATATATTAATTAATCCACAAGTGTATGAAACATTACGATTACTAAGAACAGCAATAGTTACTAAAAATGATCTCGAGAAGTTAAAAAAGAAAGGCGTAGATGACTTAGATAATGTGTTAAAGATGCTTTGGGATACTCAAATGATTCAAGTATTTCAAGATGAAAGAAATAATGAATACTATGCACTACTTTCAGACTTTTATTTGGATCTAGTATTTCCAAAATATCTACTAAACACCATTAAAAAGGTATACGAACAAAAATCAAAAGCAAACCAAGTTTTAACTGAATATTTAACTGTACTAGAAAATTCTTATACTGAAATTAAAGCAGCAGCTAAAGCGGAAGCAAAAGCTATAGCTAAAGCTGAAGGTTAATCCAAATTAGATTTTTTTTTACTTATTTTTTTTTAATACTAAAATTTTTCAATTCTCAAAGATAATTTCTTAATAAAATTATAATAATTTTAAAACTCAAAGTGATTAGAATGGAAGGAGAATTTCCATCTTGTGAACAATATTTTGATGTACCTGAGGCAGTTGGTTTAGATGGTATTGATTTAGAAAAATATATCATCGCAAGCTACATCATTAAACGACCTAAAGGGCAAAATGTTAACTATTTATCTAGATTTGCAGCAATTGAACAATCAACAGGAACTTGGGTAAGAGTACCTGCTGAAACCGCAGAAGTTAGGAAACATCATGTAGCACGTGTCCTTGGAGTTTATGAACTTCCAATGTATGAGTATGTTATTCCCAAAGACGTGAAGGAAAGGACTTATTTCGTACAAATCGGGTTTCCTATTGTAAATATTAAGGGAATGGGTATTCCTATGTTATTTACTACCGTGATCGGAAATATAAGCATAACTCATGGACTGAAATTGGTAGATCTAGCATTTCCTAAGGCTTGGTTGGAGGATTTTAAAGGACCTAAATTCGGAATTGATGGAATTAGAAAACTTATGAACATTCCTGAACGTCCACTGTTGAATAATATGGTTAAACCTTGTACTGGACATACAGCAGATGTTGCCGCAGATTTAGTATATAAAGCTGCTGTCGGAGGATGTGATGTAGTAAAGGATGATGAGTTAATTTCAAATCCGTCTTTTAATAGACTTGAAGAAAGAATTGTTAAAGTTATGGAAGCTGTTGATAAAGCTAATTCTGAGAAAGGTGAAAAAACATTATATACTATTAATATTACGTCTAAATTTCCAGATATATTTGAACACGCAGATAAAATGATCGAATTAGGAGCTAATGCATTAATGATAAATTATTTAGCTACTGGTTTCGAAGCATTAAGACAAATAGCAGAGGATCCTTCAATAAAAGTACCAATTCTGGGCCATATGGATTTCGGTGGCACTTATTTTGGAGGGATATGGACTGGAATGACAAGTATGTTAACGTTTGCCAAGTTACCACGAATTTGTGGAGCAGATACTGTAGTCATTCCTGCACCATATGGAAAAGCGGAAATACTAGATGAAAGGTATGAGCAAAATCTTAAAGCTCTTCGATATCCATTTCAACATATTAAACCAACACTACCGATGCCTAGTGGAGGAATAACGCAAGGGATGGTTGAGAAATGTATGAAAGAAGCGGGGAAAGATATACTTATTGGGAGCGGTGGCGGTATTCATAGTCATCCTGATGGACCAATAGCTGGAGCTAAAGCCTTTAGACAAGCAATAGATGCTGTTATGGAAGGGAAGAATGTAAGAGATGTTGCTAAAGAGAAAAAAGAATTGGGAGTAGCTCTTGGTGTATGGGGTACTGGAAAAACACAATTAATAGAATAATTAAAATTTTTTTTATTTTATTTTAATATAAGAATCTTTCAGAAGAACTCTTAATCTTGGGTTAAATTCATTTGAATGAATTTTTTTAACAATTTTGTTATATCTTAAATCCAAGTACTTAAGGTTTGGTAATTTTTTAATATATTCTAGGTTCTCTAGTTCACAGATTTTATTATTAGTTAAAATTAGATGGGTTAAATTCCCTAAATTAACTAATTCTTGGATATTTTCAATTTGATTATTTGAAAGATCAATTTTTTTCAGATTTTTTAAATATTTTAATCCAATTATTTCTGAAATTGATTTTATGTTATTTTTCCATCCAAAGGGAGTACCCCTAACTTCATGTTCCAAATAATCTGATAAATCTAATTCGCTTAACAGTCCATTTTCTGGATTTGTCTCATAAAATACATTTGGATAATGTTTTGTCAGATTAGCAATTGTTATGAAATTAATTAGAATTAGGGATAATTCATTATGAGTAAAGAATTTATATTTTTTTGATTTTAATAACTTCTTGATGATTTTTTTGAACTTTTTATTTTCTATCCTTTTTTCTTTATTGAGATATTTTGTTTTCATAATCTTCTTTGTTTCATTGAATAAAATTAGTTTAGATTCTTCAGAATTAATTTCTTTCAATAATTTAATTATTGTTATATGGCATTCATAATCATTTTCATGATTTATTGCCCATTTTAACGGAGTTATCGCTTTATTTAAAAATCTTCTTTCTAAGAATTTTAAAGCAACATTCCTAATTTTTCCATTTGAATCAGATATGAGTATGTTTTCTAGTATTTTAAAAAGTTCATTATTATAAATTCCAATTCTATCCAAAATTTCTATTGCCGTTTTTCTTGTATACTCGTTTTCACTATTTTCAACAAAAGAGATTAAGTGATCAAAAGCAATAGAATTATTTATTTCATTTCTCTCATATTGCTCATAAATCTTACTTGGAGATAAATTCATTATAAAACTTGATTGATAATTTTAATTTACAACAAAAACCAATTTTCAAAATTTATCAAAAATTAAAAATTTGATTAAAATAAGTAAAACTTTCAATTTTTTTTTTAATTTACTTTAATTTAAATCAATAATTAATGACAGAAAATCCTTAAATTGAATAAAAATTTTCCATAGATTTTCTTTTAAATTAATTTTAGAGTATTCAAAATCGGTTTTAATAATTTTCTTATTTTGTGGAAGTTTTAATAGAAGATACCCCTCTCTTATTCCTTTTAATTCTAAATTAATATTAAGTTGACGCAATTCTTCATTAAACTCAAATTTTTTTATTTCACAGCATCCTTGAGTTATATGTAAATTTGTAGAGAATAAGATAGGTAATCCTTGAAGTTTGTTATCTATAGGAATTAAATTTATATAACTACAAGAATGTGGCTTGATATCTCTAAGCTCAATAAAATCAGTAATTTTAAATTCTCCTAGATATTTTTCATTCCAAAAATCATAAACATAAAAATCTTTATTAGTTTCATACAAATTAGGAATTAGTTCTGAAATCTTTAACTTTTTTGAGGATGCAATGTCATTCCAATTTATAATAGCCACTAGAAATCTTTTCCCAATAATTTCTTCAGTTTCTAGCAAATAGACTGATGGAAATTTTGATATAAACGCATCAACTACTATTGGATCATGCTCTATTGGATTATAGGGAGGGATTAGAAGTTTCGCATCATTAATTTCTTCATCAGATAATTTAGTCATATCATCTGATATTAATAATTGACCTCCAGATAAACCAAAAATGGTCAGTTGTAATCTAATTTCATCAATATTTAATTCTGTATCAGTTCGTCTAATCATTAAACAATCTGGATCATTTATCCAGAAATATTTATGCATAAAAGATCGGTAAAGGACATTTAATAAACACATTTTTAATGAGGGAGTAGTTATGCCTTGTTTTATTCTTTCTTCGTCTGTATCTTCCCATGTAGGATTCGTATCTTCTCCGATACGCATGGTATCAACCAAACCAACACATGGACCCAAGGGCGCTCCGCACCCTAATAAAAAAGCAT
>JAUWHL010000115.1 GCA_030605895.1 Promethearchaeota archaeon
GATATATCTGATGAATCAGTAATTCACGATGAAGTTAATAATGAAGCTCTTAGAAAACAAGCATTAATAGAGTTAGAAGAACTCTTTGAAAGAAAATGTGGACGATCTCTTAGTGAAAAGAAGTCTGATTCAAGATTTGAAGTATATAAGATAGAAAGTACTATTCATTTGGATATGCTAATTAAAGTTGTTCCAATGGACTATAAAGATCGAATATTTGAGAAAACTCAGTATGCAAATTTAAAAAGATATTTAGAAAGAAATGCCAGTAAAGGACCATATATAGATTCAATAGATCAAGCTCCAATTTTCGGAGAATTAGCTATTAGTAGAGAATATCTTGCTCACATTTCAGATAGACCTATGATAGGAACAATTTTTATTAAAAATAATGGACTGATAATCTATAATTGGCGTTATAGTGAGAATATGAGAAAGGACCCAATCTGGTTGCAAGATTATTATATGTGTGCTTATCTTTTAGGTTTTATTGATTTCTTATATAAATTTTATACTTATATAAATTATTCGGGTTTAATTGAAATCATATTCGAAATGAAAGGATTACGCAATTGGAATTATTCACCCATCTCAAAGAAATTAGTAATAGAACACTACTATTCATATAATGAAGATGATTTTGAACCTATTAAAAAGGTAATAAATTTAGCTGATCTTGATAAAATTGAATTCAGATTTGACATTGTAAAAGATATATTGAGCGAAATGCTTCTTGGCTATGGATTTACAAATGGATACAAAATTCCATATGATTTTATTAGATTTTATCAAAAATAAAGAGCACATTTGCTATTAAGTGACAGTGGTTTTCTAAATATTGGAAATTAAAATTGGATAACCTGAATTATAAATCTTTGCTATTTATACTAATGTCTTATTTATTCTAAAATTATAGAAGGAATAGAAAAATTGAATTTTTATTTGTTAAATATGTTGGATAGATTAATTTTCTTAAAATTCAATTAATTTGTGATACGATATTAGAGAAAATTAAGGCAGTTTAAATTTCTACGCACAGAATATATATGAAATGGGCATTGTTATAATTTTCTTTGTTTTTATATCAATTCTGTTATTAATGATCATAGTATATTATTTTTTAAGAAAAAGAGAATTTGAATTTAACATACATGGAACGCTAAATCGGATTAATCTAGTATTAAGATATGTTATTGCTTCGGTTTTCATACTATTTCTCGTATTTTTTTGTATACACGTATATGATTTCACTAAGAATCCAGATTCTTTATTTGAAATACTATTAGTGAATATTTCGTTTATTTTTTTAATTTGTAGCTCTATTGTATTTTATAATTCTTTACGTCTTACCCCGAAATATGTAATTGAATTGGATTATCCTTCCCGTGTAAAATCTAAGAGAGGAACGATAAAATTAGGTAAAATAATGTCCAAAAATAAAACCAAACATAATTATCTTCTTAATATTTCGGATCTAGCCCAGCATATGTTTGTATGCAGTTTCTCCATCAAGACTAAGAATTACATACATATCCCCTGATGTTTCTTTATATTTTAGCCTATTGGAAAACGCTTCGACATTGTTAATTTTATCAAAAGCGCAATCTATTGAAATATAATCATCGCGAAACAACACTTTTAACCCATTTGGATGTACGGATATATGGTTTGTAGGAAATTCTGGCAACGTGTTAGCAATACCGCTCATAATCATCCAATCAAAACCCGCTTTTTTGACGGTACTAAAAACTTCCCCTGAAACAGCCATTTCTGGGGGAAAAAATCCCTGTGGTTTATACAGTTTCCCAAAAAAATGCTCATTAGTTTCATTATTGAGTTTTATTTGACGCTTTATTTCAGGTTCGGGAATGAGAGGAAGTAACGGATGGAATTTACCTGAGCCTGTAAATTCAATTTGACCTCTTGAAGCAAGAGTTGTAATCGCTCCTATTAAGTCATCATATCCATAATCATGTAGCTGTTCGGTTAAGGTTCCATTGATGTTTAACGTAATCTTGGCTTCTGGATGTTCTCTTAAAGCTTCCATTATAGGTTTGTAAGATTCATTTACGATTTGTTTTATTACTGAAGGGATTTACACTGGTGGTTGATAAATATGAAATAAAAAAGCAAAATAGACTACCATATAATAAACTAAAAGTCCTACTTTTTTTAATCTTTATAGTTCCAATTTTAAAAATTAGATAATTTTAAAGATTATTTGGAAATAAATTGTAAATTTCTCTCATTTCATTAATATTTATTTGTCCGGTAGCTGTTTTTTCTTCTAGGGAAGCGTATGTTAAAAATGAACCAACAGTGAAATATATTAAAACTCATTTTTTTCTGATTTATCTAAGCCTAATTCTTTAATAAATGCTAATTTCTCTTGAACTGATAAAATATTTGATTTATCTTCGATGGTGTTAAAATCTTCTTTATCAAATTCTAAAGGCATACCTTTCTCATCTTTACATTCAGGACAATTAAAGGATTTATCATATTTAATAATATCCTTGCGTCCACACCTAGGACAATAATATTGTACCAAATACACTCACTTTATTATCTTATTCTCTTGTTCTAAAGAGTTTTTTCTATTAATGATCTATATGAGAAATATAATCATACATACCTATAATCTCCTGAAATTGCTCAATAGAATTTGGTTTTAAAGCACAAAGGAAATGGAATGTTATGAAGTTTTTAAAATCTTCGGTATGTAGGTGAAAATAGTTTGGATTCATTGTGTCTTGTATTTCCTTAAATCTTCAAAATATCGAATTAAATAGAATTTAGAAATGCAATTTTCTTTTAAGACTTAGTCTCCTTTGGATTCAAGCAAACTAACTCATTAAGCAAAGAATGAATAAACATCAAGATCCCATTATATTATCCAAATTTTATCTTTTTCATTCCATTTTAAATTATTTAGCGGATTATATGTTTTTAAAAAATCTAAACTTCCAAAGGTGGATTTAATCAAATTTGACCCATCAACTAAATCATTTAAAATCAAAGAATGATTAATCTCTAAATATTCAAATAATAAATCAAATAACCTCTCAAATTCACTTAGTTCACATTTAGGGAAATATAATTTGATCATTAAGCCATTTTGAAATTTTATTTCATTATCAAATCCCGAAATGAAGAATTCCCCTTCAATTTCATAGATAAATCCTATGTTGAAAAAACTAAATACCTTTATGAGTATGGAAATCGTCTCTTTCTTCAAATGAGGTAAAATTATGTAAACTGTGTCTTGCATCCCCAAATTCTTTAAAGAAAGATAAGGAAAAATCAAATTTTTTTTAAGTAAATCCTTTATATGATTTTCCATTGAATAATGGTTTGATCCAATATGAGATTTTAAATCAATTGAATGCCAACTATAAATTTGAGTTAAAGATTCAAATTCACTTGAACTAGGTGTAAAAGATCTTAAATCTGAAATCTCCTCTAAATCAAATGTTTGGATTTCTGGAATTAACACATTATAATCCGGATTGAACAGGATATTTTGCATGTAAATTTTAAACTTATCTCGATCATACACCCAACCATTGGAATCTAAATTGGAATGAAATTGAAGAATCCTATGGATCTTTCTAACTGAAAATGCAATATACTCACGTATAATCTTTTTTGCTTTTGTTAACCAATTTATATATTTCTTATTTGGAAAATTATAAGGCATAATATATTTTATGAAAAGTGAGTTTGAACCGTCTAAGCAAGCGGGGTATTTTACTTTCTGGAATGTATTAGAGAGAAGAGTTTTTAGATCTAAGGACTCCATATCTAAGGGATATACATAAATGAAGAATTCCTCGAACCCAAAACGCTGAAAAACAGGAATACACTTAATAGATTTTACATAATTCTTATAAGAATAGTTCTCTTTAAAATTTCTAAAATCATTTGGATTTAGAAGGTTTTTTTTTAAGTCTTTATTGAAATTTAACAAATCGGTTAAATTAGAGAGTGATGAGTCTATATTTTCCCTTTTATCATAATAATTCATAGCTCGTACTAACCTCACAAAATATTTTTCTTTTGACCAGAATTTATCATGAGAATTACTAATCTTTTGTGGGAGCGGTTTTAATGCATCTCCAAAGAGTTGTCTCACGTTTAGGAAAAATTCTCTAAAGAGATCTTTTGTATAAAAAAATTGTTTGTTGCCGAAATCATAAAAATTTTTTCTTGATAACGCAGGAACCCATCCTTTCCATAAATAAGATTTTCCATAGATGATGTTGTCTTTAAAGTTATTGTATAAGATTGAATAAAATTGCTCTTTCTCTTCGCTTGTCATATTAGGTGTAGATATTTCAACATATAATAAGTTTTCATTTGATTCTAATCCTCTTGTAGAATTTATGAGTACTCTGGGAAAATATTTTTTTATCTTATCTATTATAATTCGTGTCTCCTTAGAATCAATTAAAATAAGTTGAAGATAATCCTTCTCTTGGAATATTGCTGTATTTATTAAAAGTGGCTTAATTATGGGAGGATCATTACTCAGAAATTTATCAATGGTATTTTCAATCTCTCGAAATGTGATTTTATAGAGCTTCCATGTCTCATAATGCTCCTTTAATTTTGCTTCTTTTGTTTTATAGATTTTATTTACAACCTTTTTGTCAAGTACCATTTTTCTTATTGAATTTATGTTAAAAACTTTTAGTAAATAGCAAGAATTAATTAAATCGGAGAATTTTTTAAGTCTTTCAATATTCTGTGTACATAGCTTTTTTGACTGAAAGAAAATAGTGAATAATTCTTCAAAGTTTACGTTTTTAGTGTGGATATTTCTCATTAAAAGATTATCTTCGATTGACTGAGATATATGGTGCGATCCAACAAAATCTCGAAATTGTGCAAAACTTCTAATATTGGGATTTTTATTTAACACATTTTGAATGATTTCTATTAGAGTCAAAGACGTTTCTATCGTTGTTTTGATAAAAAAGAATCCAAATTTCTTATTTATTTCTAAAAAATGTAGAAATTCTGTTGTCAGATCAATTGACTCATAGAATATTTTTAAAATATTTCTCAAACTTTTGATTTGTGCTCGTTGAGTTATTATCTCACTGAGTAAATCTGATTTTATCTCATTTAACATATCATTTCTTCTTTCAAACCCTAACCCTGTAACAGAATAAAACCTTATCCTATCAAGCACTAAAAAGTCGAGTAGAGAAAGTTCTCTTTTATAATAATTAACACTTAAATTTGTTGTAAATTCTATTTCATTCTTCATATTATATTGGGAGTGATCAGGATTTATTATGCGATGTCTTTTTGAATATTCCCTCAAATAATTCAAATTAACATTATGTCTATTTTTATTAAACAATAAACAGTGGTGTTTGATTATATAACCAAAATCCTCTAATTTTTCAAAGAATCTCTGAAAATCAACTAAATAGACATTCGGGATAACTATATAACCGGAAATATCTAATGCAAAACTACCGTATGAAACTTTTGGAGATATAAAAAAGGGGAGTTGGTTAATAAACTTGTAGATTTTCTCTTTATTTAGTCTAGGATGAAATCTTATAAATATAATAATTATACTCACATTAATCGTATTCCAATTTAATTGATAAGAAGGTGCAATATAACTGTGTTTCTTAATCCAGTCCATATTTGCGACAAATTTCCGCTGGCTTAGATCAGTTTCTATTTCACCACTCTCCTTAAATTCCTGAAAATAATGTCTATATTTTAAAATTTTTGCATAGCTCTTTACTTTGTAGAAAATCTCTGTTATACATCTAATTGTTTCAACAATTTCATCATTATTTTCTAATTCTATTATATAATTTACAAACTCTTGAACAACTAGTTCCATAATATGGTCAGTTTTATCACTAATTATCGAGATATTCTCTCGAAGATATTTAAAGAAGAACTGAATGGGATCATGAGGAGCTTCTGTACTTGATATTTTTAAAAATTTCTCAAATCGATCATATTGGGTTAATCGACTCAATCCGGAAGACAAAGGATCATAGTCATTAAGGTTCTTTCTAATGAGCGATCTCCACTCATTTAATAGTGGTGATTTGACAAGATTGACCATTACTATTTTATTGATGACAATTTGTATAACTTCATGGTCTTTTAATTTAATCGGAACGAATAGATTATAAATTTCACGAAGAAAAATGAAACTTAGAAATCTATTATAATTTTCATTGATTTCTATTAATAAAATACCATCTTGTTTATATCTTTTAACACCAATACTAAAGGTATCTTCTGATTCAGAAATATTCGAATTACTATTTTTAACAATTCTTACTTTAACATTTTTATAGAAAGGCTTTAGATTTAAATAGTTCTTTATATCATTAACTAATCTTTTAAAAATTTTATCTAAATTCTTATATCTCTTCTCTTCATTTATATTTTCTAAAATTTGTAAATCTGTAACTTCTATCATAGAAATTCTAATTTTTTATCAATTTATATTTAAACTATTAAGCTTCTTATTATTGAAAAAACATTATAAATTCGATTTCCATCATTTTATCTTACTTATAGTTGTCTATAATTATTGAACTCATGAGACAAATCGAGATGTGCCACTAATAATTTATTAAAAGTCATAATTTGTAAATGCTCTATAAGAAAATCTTTTTCAACTATCTTCATTAAGTTCAACTTGTGAAGGAGTATGCCATTTAAATATATCGCATTAAAATTTAATTGTAGAGAAGAGGCTTTTTAGACCTAATTTACTATACTGAATGTTGACATAAATGTAAGAAAAGTGGAAAGAATTGCATTTTATCAATCACTTACCAAAAATTAGTTCTTGGAAAATCGGAGGAAGTGATAAATTGTAAAAAAACAGGTTTCTTTATGCTAGGGGAAAAAAATTAGTTGAGTTTTTATATATAGATTTAATAAATGAAACATATCCATGTTGGTCTTAATGCTATTTTAATGATAATATTCTTAAACAAAATCTTAGAATTAAAAAAAGAAAAATATATTTTTAACCCTATTTGTGGTATTCCGAACGTTTTAAGTGCCTCCGCCCCACCCACTGCATCAGCTACTCCTGAAGTAGCAAATCCAAGAAAAACTGAGATAGCAGTTAATAAAGCTAAAATCATTGAGATTTTTGATTGTAATTTCATGTGAATCCCTCTCAATCTTTTGTAGCGAATTTATTTCGATATGTAAATATTTGAACTCATAAAAAAAATCGAAAAATGATTCAATAAGCTTTCTAATTACTAGAAAATTTTAGAAATTAGATAATTTTAAAGATTATTTGGAAATAAATGGTATATCTCTCTCATTTCATCAATATTTATTTGTCCAGGGGCTGTTTTTTCTTCTAGGGAAGCATATGTTAAAAAGGAACCAACAGTGACACACATAACCCGTGAGAAAATGCCTAGTGTTCCCATACAGAATGAGATAAGTTTTTGTGCTGAATTAGAGAATTCTTTACATAATCTTAATGGTATTATATTATCTTCAAAGGTTTGAGCAGTAAAAACAACTTTATAAATATTATTTTGATATATTTTTGGTTTTAGAGATAACTCTTGATTTAATTTATTACTGAAATTTTGAATGATCTTGATTGTTTCATCAAATTTTATTGTTTTTTCAAAATTATGGTATGAATAAATTATTTTTACTCCATTTTGAGAAGCTAAATTAATGATTTCCCATAAAATGTTTTTATTGGCATTCATCTCAAGATCAATATAAGCAGGTTTAACCTCTATAAGCATTTTTAGGATTTCAAAGCGTTCTTTTTGATTTATTTTAATTTGCCCACCTTCAGATGAGTCTCTGAAAGTAAAGATCACAGGAGTATTAGAGGTAATAATATCCATTAATTCCTTTATAAAATCTAACGAAAGTGTTTGAATATTATTAATATAATCAAATCGTAATTCAATCAGATTAGGATTTTTTTTTATTGCTTTATCCAAAATCGGTTTTATTTCATTTATATTCGCGGATTTAACTGGAATTGGAATGCAAATATTATATTTCATAATTACAAAATCAAAAGGGTTATAAAAAAGAAAGTTCTAGATTTCTACTATATTTTTAATATCATCATTAGTATACTTTAATGTGTCTGTGGCATCAACTTTTTTTAGTTTTCCTCTTTTCTTATAATATTTGATTACCGGTTTCGCATTTTTCTCGTATGTATCTAATCTATTCTTCAAAGTTTCTTCATTATCATCACTTCTTTGTTCGAATTTAATTTCGGCGCC
>JAUWHL010000168.1 GCA_030605895.1 Promethearchaeota archaeon
GTACTATCTTCATGTATTACATGAAATTCAAAAAAAAATCCCAAAATATAGAACTAAATCATATGAAATATCTGACTACATCGAATTCATATCCCAATTTCCTAAAAGTTTAAGAAAACATATAGCATTTTTATTAAAAAAAATCCTATTTATCTCATTTAATCAAATGAGAGACGGACTTCTTAGATTAATTGATAGAATTATTGATCGTTATGAGAATACATATTTTATTATCCTAAATAGAACACTGCAAAAAAGTCCACAAGCATGGAAATACTTTATAGATAAGTTTTCTCAAAAAAAGATAAAAAGTGTTAGATCAAAGAATTTGGTAAATCTTTTAAATAAATTAGATGGAAATACAAGGTATAATTTTTTATTTATTGATGATGTGATTGGTTCTGGGAATCAATTTAAAAAGATTTTTAAATTGGAATTGGGGAAATACTTGAGAAGGATAATGGATATTGTTAATTCAAAAAAAAATATTAGATTTTATTTAATTGCTGGTATTGGCACATCCTTTTCTATAACAAACATTTCCCATGAAATTGAAATGTTTTCAGATCAAAACATTTTTTATGATATAAAATTAAGAAGAGAAGATGTAGCATTTAATGAAAAAAATTGGAAAGATAAAAACGCATTGAGCGAATTAATAAATTTCTTAAAAGAAAGGGATAAGAAATTTTGGAATGGTTATAATGATTGTCAATACCTTGTTGTTTTAGAATGGAATACTCCCAATAATACTATAGGATGTATATGGCACCAAACTGACAAATGGAATGCTCTTTTTCCTCGTGCAGACTCAAATTAAATAAAATAAGTTTATTAATCCTTAACCTTGTTCTCATAATTTAAAAGTAAAAAATGATATTGTATTAAACTCTTTAATAAGGATTTTATTAAATAATTGGATATATAACTTATTAATAAACCTAATAATAAGAGAGTATAATTAAATTATGTTTGTTGCTGCATTAGATTTAGGAACAACTGGATGCAGAACTTTTATTTTTGATTTGGCAGGAACAATAATTGCTAGTGATTACCAAGAGTGGCAGAGCTTTTATCCTTCTCCCTCGTTTGTGGAACAGGATGCTAATACATGGTGGGATTCACTTAAAACAACAATAGAGAAAGCAATAAAAAAAAGCGGAATTGATAAAACTGAGATTGCTAGACTCTCTTTTTATAAATATCATTCGATAATTTCTGATGGGTAAGAAATATAAAGCATAATTTCAATAAATATTGAATTAGAAGATATTTCTTTAAATAATGATATATTTCATAAAAAAAAGAATTAAACTGCTAATTAGATAAATCTTTCAAAAATAGCTTGCGACATTTAGGATTCATACAATACAATTTATTATCATCAAGTATAATTTCATAGGATTTTTCTAATGTTTCAAGATTGGTAGTCTTTCTAATCCCTTTATTGATTTGCCTATATTTTTGTCCTTGACAGTAAGGACATCTGCCGTTTATCATGACTTTTAAGAGTTCTTTCTTTTCTTTCTTAATAGGTGGTTTAATCGTTATACTTAAAGCATTTTTTCCTTTGGGAATATGATTATAATTAGCATAAATAGGATCAAATTGAATTTTAAAATAATATAATGAGGTAGGATGTTGTAATTTGTTTCGTTTAAAATATTTTCTTTCTCTTTCAATAAGTTCTTCTATTTCCTTTTCTTTTGTAGTTCTTATAGTTATGTCCATACTTATTGACTTTTCTGGATTACTTTTTACCATCGAAGATGTAAACGATTTTAAAAAACCTTGTAGAAGGGAATACATAGGGTATGGAATTAATTCTTGATTATTATAAATAATTTTAATGCTTTCATTGACCAATTTATCAAGACGATTAACAGTTTTACTATATTTTTGCTGTTCATATTGATATTTTAATAAATCTTTCCATCCATTTTTCATATTTAATTTCTCTTCAGTAGATAATAATTCAAATGGATTAATGTCATATCGTCTTTTCTCGTCTTTTCTCAATTTTCCCTTTTTGCACAATGAAAGTAAATGATCTCTAACACATTGTTTATGTAATTTATGATACTCATTCTCATTTTTTTCTTTCAATAATCGCCATATTTGGCAATTCTTTAATTTAGGTTTGTATTGAAGAATCTCAAATATATCTTCATCTAAACTCTTATACTTTTTGGGCATTTTGCTTTATATATTATAAGTTTTTCTTTATTTGAAAAAACTTAGTCTAAAAACTTAGTGTTACTTTAAATATGATTTTAAAATATATAAATTTGTAGGTGTGAAAGACACACCCCATTTCCAATGAGGTTGGTGAATGATTTCACAACTACTTAATAATAAAAAGTATACAACCTTAACTTGTAATTTCTACTTGTATTTTTCTTAGAATTTATTATTAATTTCGTCAGGTAATCCATATACCTTCTTTTGATAAACATTAAAAATGTTAATGGTTCTGAAAGAATCCTAGTAATCTTCAAAATCTTCTTCCTTTTGCATTCCAAGGATAAAACCTTGATTCTGCATATATTCCTTAATATCTTTCAAGATCTCGGCGCCTGTTGCTGTAGTTAGAACATCAATTCCTTGAATATCTACTACATATGGCTGTTT
>JAUWHL010000049.1 GCA_030605895.1 Promethearchaeota archaeon
AAAACAGTGGTAATTCCTGAGAAACATATAAAAAATAATATGATAAACAAGCTTATTTTCGTTTTCTCTTTCATATTTTACACATCTGTATAAGATTTCTTATTTATAAAATGATTTAAACATAAATGTATTTCTCTAATATTTATACATTTTTGCTAGAGGATTCTATTTAATAGATCACTTTAAGGTTTTTTAACTGGAAACCTTTCTACTGTTAACGCACAATATTGAAGAGATATTTTAGTTTTAAAATTTTTTGTTTAAATTAATGATCAATAAATGTATAGTTTTATATCATTAGTTTCCGGCTGAAAATCCTTGTTAGAATTAACTGCAGTACTAAAAAATTAATAAAATATAAAAAGAACCCTTTAAAAGGTTATTTACCTTTTTTCTATTAAAGAATGTTATGATTATTAACAAGTGAAAGTAATGGATGAAGAAAAAATAAAACAAGTTATTGAGAAAATTAGGCCTCAATTACAGATGGATGGCGGCGATATCGAATTTATAAGTGTAGAAGATGATGGAGTCGTAAAAGTAAGATTGTTGGGGCATTGTGCTGGATGTATGCATGCACAACAAACATTAACTTACGGTGTAGAAAGAGCTATTAAACAGTTTGTTCCAGAAGTAAAGCAAGTTGTAAATGTTGCCTAAAATTATTCTTTTTCTTTTTAATTTCTTTTTTATACCTTAATATTTAATTTTACTATTTCTGAAATATGAAATTTCTTTTTACTTAAGAGTCTGAGTTCTCTTTATTTTCTACTATTTTATAATGTATAATTTTGTCATTTGGAGGTTTTCTTTCTTCGATTTCTGGATCATGATGTTCTATAACTCTTGGTTCTTGATCATCAGAATGGGAATTGTCTTCTTTTTCATTCACAAAATTTCACAATTATATTTATATTAGGAAAATAAATTTAATATAGTAGAAATTTCAA
This sequence comes from Promethearchaeota archaeon, assembly GCA_030605895.1. Taxonomy (GTDB): domain Archaea; phylum Asgardarchaeota; class Lokiarchaeia; order Sigyniarchaeales; family SOKP01; genus Loki-b32. The sequence continues at coordinate 951 of JAUWHL010000049.1, forward strand.
TTAGTTAATTAGAATAATCAACCTATCTAATATTAAATTAATTATTAATTGGTTATACTTAGGAATCAAAAATGATATCTAAAATCCTTATAATAATGTCTAACGGTGGATTATGTTATGGAAAAACATTTGTAGGAGACACCGATATTGATTATGATTTAGTTAGCGGATTTCTCACAGCAATTAGTAGCATAGCCAAAGAAATTGGTGGAGGAGAAATAAGATCGTTAAACTTTAGAAATTTTAATTTCATATATACCCGTGATGATGAAAATTTATGTATGTTTATTATAGTAACTGACATTGATGACTCAGAGGAAGTCGTGCGAGATAAATTAGAATTGTTAAAAACAGAATTCATCGATCGTTTTCATACTCAATTGAAGAACTGGGATTGTGAAACTCGAAAGTTTGAGGTATTTGATGAATTTGTTGAAGAACGTATTTTTATACCTCCCAAAATACTACTTTGCGGTGAAGAAGGCGTAGGAAAAACGGCTATCATGAGTTTATTTCCCGGAGAAACTATTTTAGAATTAGACGACGATCTGAATGAGATTATACAAAAACCTATCACCTTATCTAGTCTCAAGAGAATAAATGAATGTGTTTTAAGGGAAATGGATTTAAAAGAATTAATTGATAATTCAAAAATTTATAGATCACTATTGGATTCAGTTGACATAATTATACTTGTTACGAATTCAGGAGCAAGTAATTTAGGGAGAACACAAAGATTATTCTTCCAATTAGAAAAAAAAGTGAAAAAAGCGGATTTTTATGTAATAGCAAATTTTCAAGATTTACAAAATACATCATACGAGCCAGGAAAAGTGCAAGAAATGTTTGAAATTCAAACATATGGCTTCTGTGCAATTAAAAGAGAAGCCAAAGAAAAGATTCTTGAAATAATTAGTGAAATGGTAAGAATTTCAATTGTACAGAAAATAGTAAGTAAACAAACATAAAGAGGAATTTGTTAAAATAGTAGGAAAAACTATGTGGATGATATTTGAATTTATGAAATTAAAGTTGCAAAAATTATTATTAGTGAATAATCCCTCACTAGTTAGGAAAGATTAGAAAACTGAAATGATATCAAAAATATTTATTATCGCGAATGATGGTGTCTTATGTTATTCTAAATCATTTTTTGGTTCTGAACAAAAAGATAATGAGATTATTAACTTTCTCACTTCAATTACTCATGTTGGTAAAACCGTTGGTTTAGGTGAAATAAAATCATTAAATTTTACAAATCTTAAGGTTATTTACACTTACGATGATAATCAGTATTTGTATATTATTACGACAGATATTGATGACCCTGAAGAAGAAGTTAGGGACAAATTAGAATTAATAAAAATAGAATTTGATAACCAATTTCATGATCAATTAAAAAAATGGAATGGTAAAGCTAAACAATTCACAGAGTTTGATAGATTTACTGAAAGCCATATTCTTATTCCGCCAAAGATATTATTAGCAGGCGAAGATGGAGTTGGAAAAAGCAGTATCATGGATTTATTTCCGGGCGAGACTATTTTAGAATTGGATGATGATATGAATGAAATTATTCAAAAAGCAATAAATCTGCCTAATTTAGAAGGAATAAATGAATTCATATTAAGAGAGGTTAATTTACGAGAGCTAAATAACTATTCTAAAATTTACAAAACCCTATTAGATTCAGCAGATATTATTTGTATCGTTACTAATTCAGGAGCAGGCAACTTAAGCAGGACAAAGCAATTATTTTCTGAGTTAAGGCAAAAAACAAATAAAGCAGATTTTTTTATAATTGCGAATTTTCAAGATTTGTTAAATACATCATTTGAACCAGAGAAAATAAGCGAGTCATTTAGTATAAAAACTTTCGGCTTTTCTGCCGTCCGAGCGGATGCTAAAGACATTATATATAAAATAATTAGTACAATATTAAAAATTTCAATCATAGACAAAATAGAGAATAAATATAACCATTTTGTATAGAAATATTTTAAAGAAAATTAAAGAGAAATGACATCAATAGAAATTAAAGAAGATTTTGTGTTTCCTGTATATATTCATCGAGAAACTTTACAAAAGATCAATTTACTAACGAAAAATTTTGAAAATGAAATTTTTGGATATCTTATAGGGAATATATTAGAATGGAATGGAAAATTTTATATTATAATTGAGGAGATCCTTTTTCTTTTAGGAGCAGTCCATAGCGATAAATACTCCACATCTCAAATAGAAGGTACTGCAGGAAAATATGATAAAAAATTCCAGAGATTAAAGAAAAAACGAGAGAATGATAATTTAAGAATAGTAGGATGGTGGCATTCACATCCTGGATTCTCGTGTTTTTTATCTACAACAGATTTAAAGACCCAAGAATTTTTTTTCCCAGAATCCTACCAAGTAGCGTTAGTAGTAGATCCACATAAAGATGAGCTTGAATTTTTTACATTAGATAAAAATTCAGAAAAGGGTTATAAATCTATTAACTATGCGGTTCTAACTTGAATTTAAAATAACTTATAACTTCGAATAAATGCAAAAAGAAGAAAA
>JAUWHL010000057.1 GCA_030605895.1 Promethearchaeota archaeon
GAGGTTCCTCAATTTATTAAAAATCATGATATTTTTTTTACATCATTACCAGTTGCATCAACTAAAAACGGTATTAATATAGCAGCTTTAAAATCAGGAGCAAAAATAATCAAAGAATTATCTGAACCTGACCCTTTTAAAAATTTGCAATTTTGCGTATCTGCAAATGTAGGTCCAAATGTTCCTTTCTTTCCCGCAGCTTACCACTTTTCAGAAAAACCCGGTTTTTCCTTAGCATTAGAAATGGCAGATGAAGTCATAAATGCAATTGAAGAATCTGAAACATTAAAAGATGCTCAACTAAATATGTTAGCTAAATTTAATGAAATTTACGACAATTTAACAAGTATAGCAGAAAAAGCTAGTAGAAACTTCAATATTGAATTTAAAGGAATTGATCTTACCCCTGCTCCCTATCCTATGATTGACAAGAGTATTGGAACCGCTATTGAAAAACTAGGAGTTGAATATTTTGGAGCTAGCGGAACTTTAACTGGAGTAGCTTTAATTAAAAACGCTATACCTATCGATAAAGAGAAAGTAATAGGGTTTTCAGGATTTATGCAACCCGTTTTAGAAGATTTCATTTTAGCAAAACGATTGTCTGAAAATAAATTCAATTTAGATTCACTTTTATTGTATTCTACTATGTGCGGAGCAGGTCTTGATGTAGTTCCACTTCCCGGTGATATAACGGAAAAAGAATTATTTTATATCTTACTCGATGTATGCACAATATCTGTTAGATTGAATAAACCTTTAACTTGTAGACTTATGCCAATACCAGGAAAAAAATCTGGTGATGATGTCGAATTTGATTTTGAATACTTCGCTTCTTCAAAAATAATTGACTTTAGAAGGTTAGTTGGTGATAATAAGAATGATTTATTCAATCGAAATGAGAAATATTTGAAATTTCTGTAATAAAATTTAGATTCTTCCATTAATTCGAAATATTCGATATCTTTTTTAGAGAGAGTATCTAGTTTTTTTTTGGTAGGTCTAAAAATAAACATTTTAGTTTTTATATGAGTGAGAAAAAGAAAAAAAAATCTTTAAGATTTTTCAATGAAGCTGTGGAATATATTGATAAATTCGATACTCCAGATAATTTTCTTGAAGATAATACCGTTTCTTTAGAAATAGGAGACTATAATTCGAATTTTCTAAGAAATGAGATGTTAAATGAATTAAACAATTTAAGAGATATTATTAAAAACAACCCAGATTTAAAATTAAAGTCGTTAACTAAAGTTGAGAAACAAATATTTCATAATTTCATTAAATTCTACTCAAAATGCCCTATTTGCGGAAATTTAAACCACTTCTTCAATTTAAAACGTGCATATTTTAACGAAGACAAGAAATTATTGATAGAAGAATTGATTAGATTAATGACCTTAAATAATAGAAAATTAGCTAAATTCAATTTACTTCTAGGAGTCCCGTGTTGTGCATGTTACAAGAATTTCTATGAGGAATAATTAAAAATTATAATTTTATTCTAAATATTCAATTACTTTACCACTCTGAGTAATTTCATAAAAAATCTCTCCATTAGTTTCATCTTTAACAGAGTTAATACAAAAAGCTTTAATTAAAAAATTCAAGTTATAATCAAACATAGACTCATCCTCGATTATTCTTTCATTGAGAAGTTTTCTCAACAGATCCTTTTTTGAAATACGTTTAAAATTGTTTACAATAGTTAAAATCTCCCGACGAATCGGATTATTAACTGCTCTTAAATATAATGAATGTAAATATTTTGTTCCCTCGACAGTCTTACTAAATTCTTCCATCGTTTTATAGTTCTTGAAATCGAACTCATCTGGCATAGTTGAGAAAAAGAATCAATAAAGAAAAATGTTATGTTAAGATTAGAAAAGATTGAATCTTAAATCTAAAATATTAATGGACTTTAAATATTTAGAGTTAAAGTAAGTAATTGAAAAGAAATTTAAACCATTCAAATAAAGTGTGAAATGATGGAAAAGACTGACGTTTTAAATACTTCTAACATGGAT
>JAUWHL010000104.1 GCA_030605895.1 Promethearchaeota archaeon
AGGGAGTTATATTAAAAATAAAAAATTACTTGAAAAGTTTAGAAATTTAGATATATTATATGATGAAATTAAAAGGAATGGATATAAACTAAAAAAGGAGGTTGTTTCTTCCAAGAGAAGATTTACAAAGTTCGATATTCACACGATTTTAGATGATGTTTCAGTAGATATTGGCAGAGATGGACGACTTTTAGTTGCACATGGAAAACATAGACTTTCAATAGCAAAATTACTTGAAATTTCTAAAATACCGATTATTATTATTAAAAGACATAAAAAATGGATGGAGTTTAGAACTAATTTAAAAATTTTTTTCAGAAATCATCAACCTAAAAATCATTTACAAGTTCTTAATCATCCAGATCTTCGAAATATATATTTTAAGAGGGGAGAAATTCCCTATAAAATCATAAGAGAGAATATTTCTATTTCCAAAGGGACATTTCTTGATATTGGGGCAAAATTAGGATATTTTTGCTTTAAATTTGAGGATGACGGATTTCTTTGTTATGCCCTTGAAGAAAATCAGATATTTCTTCATTTAATGAAAAAATTAAAAAGAGTGGAAAATAAAAATTTTAAGATAATTCCAGGATCTATATTTAATTTTAAAGAAAATCAAGATATAACCTTTGATGTTATATTAGCATTAAATATTTTTCATAAGTTTTTAAAGAAAGAGGAGACTTATTTTAGATTTATTAAATTTTTAAAAAGACTTAAGGTTAAAGAATTAATTTTTGGGACTTGTAATCCAAGAGATTATCGAAACAAGGATTATTATCGAAACTATAAGCCAGATCAGTTTGTAAATTTTATTATCAAGAATTCATGTATGAATAAAGCTAAGTTTATTGGTAAAACAAAAACTGGTAGATCTCTTTATAAACTTACATCTGCAACCTCTTCTTTGTAAAATAAAATTTTGAAAACTCAAGAAAATCTAATCAATTAATTAGGACTATATAAATTTGTGGGCATTAAGCTAATGAATTTCGTTCGATATTCAGTATTATACGACTGGCACATTATAATTCCTGCTATTTTTGCTATTGCATATGCTAGATTTGTAGACTCTAATTTTCCTGAAAGGAGAGTTTCTTCTGATATAGGTTGAGAAGCAGATTTTGGATAAATACATGAACTCCCTAAGAAAATTAATTTTTTTACTTCAAAATTATATCATGTATAAATATCAGATGTTTGAATTTGTAAATTGCCATAAATAAATTGTCCTTGATAAGTATTATTTGATAAAATCCCTCCTACTTTTGTTGCAGCAAAGAATACATACTTAGGCCTTTTTCCTTTAAAAAAAATTGAATATTTTTTTCTGGTCTATTAATTCTAATTCAGCATGAGTTTTAACATAGAAACTCTTTACAAATATTTTTAAATGGAGTCAAACGAATATATACTATATTATGGAATATTCTAGGGAATTAGTTTTGAAAGTGAATGAAGTCTACCATAATATAATTGGAGAAATTTATGACAAAAAATACTTTCAGAGTCATGTTGATGAATTCTATAGATGGCAAAATTTCGGAAAGCAATATTTAGCTAACAATTATAATAAAATCAATATATTAGATATCGGTACAGGAACAGGATTCATTCCAAGTATAATCGGAAAATACCTTAAAAAAGAAGATTTATTTATTTGCTCTGATATATCCACCAAAATGTTAGAAATATGTAGAAAAAAACTTTCAAACAAGAGATTTAATTTCGTTTTTAAAATACTTAAATTGGATGGCAATAAATTAAATTTAGATCCTAACGAGGCTGATTTTGTTACCCTAAATTCAGTTCTTCACCACATACCTGAATTTTCATCATTATTTAAAGAAATAAATAGAATTTTGAAAATAGGAGGTAGATTAGTTATTGGTCATGAACCAAACAAAATTTTTGTTAAAAATAAATTCTTATTCATTAATTTTAGATTAATTAATCTGATTTTTGATAAAAAAAGAATTTTTCCAACCATCCTTCGAAAGATTAAATTTCAAAAATTATCGAAGAGATTAGAGTATTTGTATAAAAATAATTGCAATTCTAAAGTTAAAAATATTATTAATAGAGGAGAAATTGTTGAGAAAATAAATGAATCTATTATAAAAATGAAAATAGTTGAAAAGCCATTGTCATCAACTGAAATTTCTACTTTAATTGATTTTCATTCACCAACAGCTTTTGGGTATCGTTATGATAAAGGAATTAATATTCATGGGGTTGTAAAGAAATTTATCCCAAATTTTGAAATAGAGTATTTTGAAACTTATAATCATCTTGGTAAAGCATCTAATATAAATTCATTTACTAAATTTTATGATTTACTTCTAAGAAAAATTTTACCCAAAAAAGGAGCAACGTTCTTTGTAATTCTTAAAAAGGCTCATGAGATATCAAGCTTATAAATCATATAAGATTAAAACTCATATCATTATTCTCGCATTACAAATTAATTTCTGGTATGTCTTTAAAAAAATCTATTGAAAAAGATTATTTTAAATTGTAAAATGAATTTTTTTAGATGATTCCTAGGAACATTGAATCCTAGTAAAATTTGTTTTAATTATCCTTCATTATATATCATTAAATATAATGCAACATTATTACTTAGTAATATATTAATATGGTAATTATTTATGACTGAAGATAAGCATAAAGTAGAATATACAACAATTTCTATTCCAAAACCTCTTGTAGAAAAAGTAAAGGAAAGAATGAAAGGAACAGGCTTTGCCTCTGTTTCCAGCTATGTAACCTATGTATTAAGACAAGTTTTATCTTCTATAGAAGAAGAAGAAAGATCAAAGCAAGCATTTACTAAAGAAGAAGAAGAAAAAGTTAAGCAAAGATTAAGGGATTTAGGATATATTGATTAGAAATGGGTAAATTTCGAAATATATTATTAATATTTAGAAGAGGTTATGAGATTAAATGATAAAGCCACATGGTGGAACATTGATTAATAAGGAACTGCCTAGAATTGAAAAAGAAAGGATTATGGGAGAAATCAATGAATATGAGAAGATAGTTGTTAAACCAGAGACGCTTAAAGTAATAAAAAACATTTGTTTTGGTGTTTTTAGCCCCTTAGAGGGATTCATGAATGAAAATGATTACCATTATGTATTAGATACTATGTACTTAGAAAGTAATGTTGCTTGGCCATTTCCAATTACGCTGGATGTCTCAGAAGATGAAATCAATAATATAAAAGCTGATGATAAAATAATTCTCACAAATGGCAGTGGAACTCCTATTGCATTAATGAATATTGACACAATTTACAATTATGATAAGAAGCAATATGCTGAAAAAACATACGGTACATTAGATAAAAATCATCCGGGAGTAATGAGAGTTTTTAATTATAAAGAAAAACTCATAGGAGGAGAAATCTTCTTAATTAATGAGCCTAAACCAATTTTTCCAGATTTAGATTTAAAAGCTATCGAAACAAGAGTTTTATTTAAGGAAAAGGGTTGGGATAGAGTTGTAGCATTTCAAACAAGAAATCCTCCTCATTTAGGTCATGAATATATTCAAAAAGCAGGATTAACTTATGTAGATGGTTTATTTATCAATCCTGTTATTGGAAAGAAGAAAGTAGGTGACTTTTTAGATAACGTAATTATTGAGGCATATAAAGCACTTATAAAAGAGTATTATCCTACAAACAGAGTTGTGTTAAGTACATTTGAAACAGAAATGAGATATGCTGGACCTAAAGAAGCCATTTTCCATGCTATAACAAGAAAAAACTTTGGATGTGATCACATTATCATTGGTCGAGATCATGCTGGAGTTGGTGATTA
>JAUWHL010000153.1 GCA_030605895.1 Promethearchaeota archaeon
AATTGTAAAAGATAATGAAAAAAAAAAAACCTTTTTGGTTTTTTATTAAAAGAGAAAAAGATTTATCGGGGGTACTTGTTGCTATAGGTCCTAAACCGTTTGCTGAATACAATAACAAGAATTTGCAGGAAGCAAAGCGAGAAACGAAACGAATAATAAATTATATTATTGTCTATTTGAATAAATTTAATTGTGTTATTATGCTTCCTAATTATCTTCATTGAATTAATGATATTTAGATTAAAATAATCAAATAATGATATCTTTAATAATTACGTTTACTAGCTAATTTTAATGTCGTGTATTTAAAAGAACTCAAAGAATATACGAAAAATATTAAATTCAATTTTAATTATCAATTTTAATCTTTGGTAATAGAGAAAATAGAATATTTGAAAAATATATGGCTTTTAAATCTTGAAGAAAATAAATTTTAGAGTTTTGATCTGTATTTTAATTGTAAATACATCTATAATATCCTTTTTTCTTGTATCAAAAGGCTATAGTACAGTTAATGAAATCGATTCTGAGATTGGAGAATCCCCTGTAATTGATGGGTATATTGATCTTTCATCCAACGAATGGAATAAAGCCACAAGAGAAGATATACTTTTAGGGGATTTACCTATTATATTAAGGGTCTTACAAAATGATGAAAACCTTTATATTTCAGTCCAGTTTGATTTATTAGTTGAATACCATAGTTTAAGTGAATTTGTAGGCCTTATTATATCAAATAGTTCTTCTGATGTTAAAGAAGAGTTTATTGATGCTAAAATCATTCAATTTTCTAATATTTCAAAAAATGAATTTAGCTTTTTTGATTATTATATTGATAATGGTAATTTCTTAAATGATACAAAACTTGATGGTGATGGAGAAGCTAAACTTGAAAAAGTTACTTCTACTTATGAATTCTCTATCCCTATTAAAGCTTCAACTGCAGATGAGCAAGATGCAGCATTAGATTTTGGTAATACTTATGCTTTTAACATTACCTACGGTGAAACATCAATTTATCAGACTGGAGTGAAAAAAAGTACAATAATTCTCATCAACGTCAAATCATCTACAACTTCAAAACCACCATTTACGGACTTAACTGTTCTAATAATATGTATTGTAATTTTTAGCATTCTTGGGGTTCTATATTGTTCCTATATATATAAAATTTTTAGATTAAAAGGAAATATTAAAAGAATTAAAAGATAAAATGTCAAAAATTCCTAAACAACCTGAAAAAAAAAAAAAATCAAAGCAGAATCATCGAACAGATGAAGATTTTGCCTATAGATCGGTATTAATATCAGCCATTTTAGGAGGTATTTTTTATATAATCTCGATTTTCTTCAATATTGAAATTATTTCTGTTTTTATGAATATTAATATATATTGGACAATTATTGATATTTCTTTAAAAGTAATCATCATCTTATTGTTTTTCTTATTCATGACAACTAGTATAGGTAATTATAAAGAACTGATTGGTAAACCATTAAGTTGGAAAGAATTACTTTTACTATTTGTGCTATCAATCGGGCAAACAATCTTAAACCCTTTAGTTTTTGTTTTTACTCTTTTCGGGCTCGTTATAATTTTGATTTACCTATATGTAGTTCAAGAAATGTAAATCATTATTTTTGCTAAATTTCGAACTATGACAACAAAGTTATTATTTATTGGACATAGGGGGACTAGAGCCAACACTGATGAAAATACAGTCGAAGCTTTTAAAAAAGCCTTAGAGTTTGGAGCGAATTGGGTTGAATTTGATGTAAGAAAAACCAAAGATGAAAAAATAGTAATAATCCATGATTCAACATTGGATAGAACTACAACTGGTTCTGGTTTAATGAAAAATTTGGATTATAATGAAGTACTGAAATATGGAACTAAGAATCATAAATATAAAATCCCACTCTTGACTGAAACTTTAAAGAATTTAAAGGGGAGAATTAAATTTATGATTGAATTAAAAGAGGATGATTTAAAAGATATAATATTAGATTTGGTTAAAAATTATAACTTGTTAGATGATTGTATTTTTAGTGGGAGGAATTTAACGGTTTTGGAATATATAAAATCCGCTTACCCCAACAGTAAAATCTGTTATAATATTACAAAAGGATTGGAATTAAAAATCGGTGATTTTTTAACCTTAGGTAAACTTAAAATGTTGAAATTTAAACCAGATATGATAAGTTTACGATCTAATTTAGTAAATGTTGATTTCATCAATATATGTCATGCAAACAATATAAAGTCTTTAGCATGGGATTTCATCTCTTACAATAATCCATTATCTATCATTAAATCCATGATTAATATGGGTATTGATGGAATAATGTTTGATGACCATAGAAATATTGTTAAAATTAAACGTTGGTTAGAAAAAACTTAATCCAATGATTTAATCATTGAGATTCCACTAGGTAAATAAAGAAGTATATCATCTATGGATAACAGTTTAACCCAAATCTTTAATTCTTTATCAATATTTTTAATAAAATGAGATTTAATCTCTTTAGCCAATTTTCCTTTTGTAAAACCACCAGATTTTGATGGAACGATAGTTATAATATTTTCTGTTTGCTTTTTTATTGCGGTTTCTGGACCAGAAATAATTTTAGGGTAAAAAATTTTGCGATTACTTATAGTATCTTCTTCCATTTCAACAATTTTTAATCCAATTGCTAATTCTGTTTTCGCGTTTTTAATAAAATTCTTTTTACCAGAAATTATAAAAGATCCTTTTGGTAAAAACTCACCTGAAGGAGGACTTCTTGAAATTTGATCTGGTAGGATATAAAAAGCATCTACAATACCCCAAGCCTCTTTCCATGCACGTGAAAAACTTACAACAAAATCACCTGTCTCCTGGATAGTATTTAGTGGAATTTTCTTATTTTCTGTATTTTTAACTACCACTAAGGCAGAACCCGGGAAATTTGTATGAAAAACTAAATCATCGGGATCAATATATTTTTTATAAATGATTTCATTAGAGGTAGCATCTCTTCCTCCTATAATTAGATATCCATCAGTAGAAATAAACCATCTGAATTTCTCATACCATTTTTTCTTTGGTTTCTTAATTAGAAAATCGATTTCAACTTCCAATGATTCTTTCTCAGTTTTTAATTTTTCAATTTTTTTGTTTGTTTTAGCGATCGCTACCAAAGTTCCCTCAATTTTTTTTTCAGCTTTTTTCCCCTTAGAATAAATAATATTAGCATTCTCTCCCACACTTTTCTTTAAATCTATATAGACGTCATTACTATTTATTCTTATTAAGAGTTGATTAGTTGATGGAATAAATTTTTCGAAGAATTCCGATCCATTTAAATTTTCCATTTTTGCTAATTTTAGTTTATTATTAATTTCTTCCCATGAATAACCTTTTTTCTTCGCGTCTATAAGTACAGTTCTTAATTTTTCTAATGAATTTAAATTAACAAATATTATTTCACCGATTTTGTAATGTTTTTCCTTTTTATCTTTAAGCTCTATAAGATATTCTTTTTGATTTTTTAAAATTTTTTCTTGAGCTTTAATTTGGTCATCAACCTTTTGCTCTCTTGGGCTTTTCAAAAGCTCAGAATCAACTTTTGAAAAAAAAGTATCAACAGCAGCGTTAAATGAAGTAAAAATCTTTCTATCATATTCTTTAAGAATGTCAATTTCAAAAGGAAGTACTGAAATTTGCGTCCTCTGTTGATCAAAAACAATCTGTGCATTTATTTGGCCAAATAATAGTTGATTTCTTAATTTTTTGAAGGAATCATACAAGGTTTCATATTCTTCTTCATTGAGATTTTTTCCAAGTATTAATTTATCTATCTTCCCTCTATGACATATTTCCTCGCTATATAGACCAGAAATATGAATTTTTCTAGAAATATCCCTGACTATTTGAACATCAGAGTTTTTAAATAATTCTTTAAATTCTTCTTTATTTATTGTTAAAAAATTCTTTCCTTGAGATTTTGGAAAATTATACACTTTTTTAGCTAAAATTTCTCGATCTCTAAATATTCTGTATCTTTTGGCGATTTTTATGATATTTTCTTCGTCTAGTAACAAAAAATTCCCTTTATTAAATAGTTCTATGACAAATTTCCATGATTGGCTATCCTTGCTACTCAATTCAATTACAATAATTCTGTCAAATTCATGTTGGGAAATTTTTAAAATCCGTCGATTTTTTAAAAACTTTCTTAAGGAACTAATATATTGACTCGGATAGTTAGGTATTGGATAATCATATTCAGTTAAATTAATCCGTGTGTCTTTTTTAACAATTAAATTTTTTTTTCCAGAATCTGTGTTAATTTTAATAATCAATAAATCTTCTATTTCATATATATTTAGGATTATACCATTAATTAAAATCAAATTTAATTCTTTAGCAATTGCGAATACGTCAAAATTCGAAAATTCTTTTCCCGCTTTTATCATTTTATGTTTAGTTTTTTGTTTGTCAATATATATAATGATTTTTATAATAAATAATATTTATAATGATTATGGGAAAGCATAAGAAGGTAGATATTAGAAAAAGAAGACAGAAATTATTAAAAGAGAAGAAGAAGGAACTTCAGATAAAATCACCTCAAATTGAAAAAAAACCATTAACAGAATTAGATCTTCGTTTAGTAAAGGAAACTAAGTTGTATTGGATCCGAGCTCTTACTGGTGCCCTTAGTGCGCTCATAGGAAGAATATTATTTGGATTAATTGGTTGGTTCTTATTTCTATGGATGCTAGTATGGTGGTTTTTATTTCCCTTTGCTGTAAGTTTTTTAATATTAAAATACGAATATGATAAGGAAGATTGGAATTGGAAAAAGATTATCCTACCAGGAATAGGTATATATTTCTTCTTATTTATGATTGTTGGTGTTTTTCTTCATACAATTCTTTATTTTATACCGAATTTTTCTTCAATTCTCGAGCTTTATTTATAGAAATTAATTGTTATCCCATTAGCATTATCTCTTAGTATTGAAAGAGATTAGAATTGGATAATCTGTCTTATCTTCTTTTCTTTTTTCATTTTCGATGTAAATACAATTTCTTCAAGTTTATATATTCGTTCACAATAAATACATTGAATTTTTAAAGGTTTCTCCTCTAAAACGAAGAATTCAGTATCAATTGGTTCATCCGAATTTGAAATGCAAGTCTGATTGACACACAAAATTAATTTTTTAATTATCTTTGGAAGTTCCACCTTTTTTTTTTCAATTACTTTATACTTTTCGATTAAAGAAATGGTAGCATTAGGAGAAAGTATGGATATTTGTTGCATTTGAGTTTCATTTAAGAAAATGTTCTCAATTTTTATGATATCTTTTGTTAAATATTTCTTTGATAAAACATTAACACCAATTGTCATTAAATTTTTAGATTCATCAATACCGGTAAGATTGAGAATGGTTAAAGCATATCCGGCATCAATATGATCAATAACTGTTCCTTTAGAAATTTTATCAATTTTTAATTTTTCTTCTAACATTTTCAATAAAAAAATTATCTTTCTTGAAAAAATTTATGATATTAGAATTATAATTTTAATTTTTTTTAAAATATTGAAATTGAAACAAAAAACAAAATTGTTGACAAACAGAAATTAAACGATAGATTATCATCAATCTCTAAGTCTAGATAATCTAATAAACCAATAATCATCGCACCTATAAAGGGATTTAATAATAATCCCAATATATCGAATTTATAAAAATTCCTTAATGAATATAATACAGATATTCCTGAGAGAAAGGAAACGATTATACCAGCAATTAAACCCTCATATGTTTTTTTTGTTTCTCTAATTCTTTTATGGCCTATTGTCCTACCAACTAAATTAGATGTTATATCTCCAAAAATAGACATTACCATCGAGGTGCAGATTATTACTGGTCCTATTGGTTGAATTAAGCCATATAATAAAATAATTGAAAAACATCCAATGCCCATAGAAATATGAGGTCCTAATCTTAAATGTAATTCTTTTTCCCGCAATATTTGATTAATTTGTTTCAATGGATATATCTCAGGTGCTAATATTCTTACAATATCAGCTGTTAATAACCCAATTAATGAAATCCCAACTAAAAATACAACCAAATTTTGAGTAAAGATCATAATGTCACCTTCAACTTGGAACAGTCTGGAAATGAAATCTGGAATCAATTCTACAATATATACAAAAACATTTTGGATTAAAAAGCCAAGAATAAAATAAAAGAAAATTATTCCTAATACAATTAAATGAGTTAATTTTCTATATATATCATATTTAAGAGGGAGTTCTATGAATAGCTGAGAGTTACTCTCAAGAAAAACTTTTTTCCCCTTTTTTAATCTATGTTTCTCTCGCGAAGCAAAAAGAGAGAATAAAGGAAGAAATAATCCAATAAAGCCAATCATCATGATATTAAAAGGAAATATTACAAAATCATTATTTGATAGGTTTGTAACTTTAATTAATATGAGATTTATTGTAATTGAAATTATTAGAACTAATCCGTTCGCTAAATTATTGATGAAAGCACCCATTTCTCGTTTCTTTCTTGCTAAATAGGTAATGTAAAGAAGCAATATTCCATAAGAATATAAAATGCCAACAATTATTATTGAAAGAACGTTCAATAACTGCCAAACTCATGAGGTTTTACTATTTAAAGAATTCTTTAATTTTAAGATTTTCTTGTTGATTATCAATATTTATTAAAAAAAAGAAAAGAAAAATTTAATATAAAATTGAGTTTCGTCACTTTTGGGCATATCATCACTAAATAAAGCTTTCTGAATTTCTTCAGTAGGTAATTCATAATCTTCAAAATTTCTATTTTTAAAAATTGTTTGAAGAAACTGAATTTTTTATTTAGAATTACATCTATCACGGAATGAGTTTTTAATAATAATTAAAAAAAATAATTAGAACTAGCGATTCTCAAAAATTTTATATAGATTTTTCGCCGCAATTCTCATGACTTTTACAGACTTCATTAGGGTATCAATTATCGTTCCAGCACAAACAATTACTAACCTTCCTGCATTTGTAATAATAATATAACCATTTTCTGCTCGTACTATTATCTCACTTAAATCTTCTTGAAATAAAGTTTGAATTGTTGATCTCCCTGTCATTAATAATGCGCTAGCGAGCCCGCAAAATTGATCCCCATCAACATGATATTGTGGTAAAGCAGAGAAAGCTATTTGATAACCTTCAAAACTCACGAGCGCAATTGCTTCAATATCTGCATTAGAGGTTATGAACGTGATTTGAGGGCTTATTTTTTCGATATCATCTTGATTGATTCCTAAATCAGACCCAAATTGAATAAACTTACACCTTTAGTGCTTTTAGATTTTATAATTATTATTATAAATATAATAATTTTTTTCTTATTATATTTTTATTTTTAAAATATGAATATTCATGCTAAGGTGCAATTAATAATCAAGGGTTATAAGTTTATTTCAAATTTAATATTAATAAAAAATCTTATACTTAAATTTTAGTTTAAAAAACCTATAAGCTAATTTTCCTATTTTCTCATTTCTACTGTATTATCTTTATACGAGGACTTTATTTACATTTCAAAAGTAAATTTTAATACTTTATAAACTTAAAAATATTTAAAACAACCATTTATTTTTTTAAGGTTGCGTTAAATATTTAAAGTCTATTATTTATTAATTTAGGAATTACATATTGCTAATGAAACTATATTATGATAACAACTCGTGAATCTATAAGTTACCAGTTTTCATTGATATTTGGATATTCATCTCCTAATGATGTTATTGCGGGAGATGTAATTGGTCCAGGAAGATTAACAAGAAAAAAGGTAAATGAACTCTCACATGAAGTAATTAAATTTTTAACTATGTATAATGCAATATTACGGGATTATACGGGCGCAGAGTTATTTAGCATTGAGTTTGAATTATATAATATTGATGAAAAAAGTGCTCGAACTAACATATACCCACAATCAATGATTTTTATTCCAGGTAAATTTAAGGAATGTGAAAGTTTATTACTTGCTTTAAAGCCAGAAACCGGTGTATTAGATATTCATAAGTCTAGACAATCACTAAACAATATAAGTAAATTATTCTTTGAAGTAGAAGAACTTTCTAATCGCCCAGAATTAAAAAATGAGAATGAACAATTACTGTTTAATAAATTTGCTTCTAGATTTAGTAAAAAACTTTATGGTGAACTAATTGAGGATAAATGGAATAAAAAATTAATTGGTTTAAGTAAAACTCTCCCTACAGAAAAGGAAATGTTGAATACATATATAAAAGTTATCTCTAATGTTGAGATTTTATGGTATAAAAAACCTATGGAGATTAATTTTTTAAATCCTAAATTTCAAAAAATTAAAATCCCATTTGAGGAGCAACAAGCTATTGAACATCTTAAATTTTCGATATCTGAACCAAGTGTAAGTTTTATTGTCGATAAGACTTTAAATTTAGGTACTAATCTCATAAATTTAGCAAATACAGGTACTTTAGATGAATCTCTAGATGAAATTATAATTTTCATTATAAATTATATAGAGGACAAAATAAAAGACTATAGTGAACTTCATACGGCAGAATGGTTAATCTCTAATATAAGTAAGTTTTTAATTGATTTAGAAGAATATTTAAATAAATTTTTAGAATATTCTAGAAATTTTCTGAGTACAGGAGAAATGGGTGATTTAAACGAACTACTAAGCAAATATGTACATTTTATATCAAACAAAGGAAAATTAGAAAGCGAAGACTTTGAGAATATTTGTAATATAGCAAAAAAATTTATCGAACAAACGATAACTCAAAAAAAAAGTTTAAGAATAATAGAGTTGAGTTCAGTTTTCAATTATTTTACAGAAATTATAAACAAAAGTCTTAACATAATTCGATTATCGCTTCCAAGATATCTTTCTTATCGTAGATTAAAATCACTTACTATAGAATTGATAAAAAATTTATATAATAAATTTGCCCAAGAACAGAAACCAGCAAAAATACTAGGTCAGAAAATAATAAGTGATTTTAAAGTCTTTCTTTTTAATCAAATTGAAACACACTCAATTTTTTTAGAAAAGAATCTTAAATATAATGAAAAAGAATTGATAAAAGAGTTTTATTCCTTAATTGATAAGACTATTGATGCATTTTTCAATGAAATTGAATTAAAAATAGATGATTTGGTTTCTTTTGCTGAGATCCAGATGGAATCTAAAATAAATAGAATAAGAAATCATATAGAAAAATTTAAGAAGTTTTCAAAAGAATTAAATTATTTATTAATCTATGTTTTAAGACATTCTACAATAAATCGTTATATTAAAGAGGAACCTGACAAAGAAATTAGTGATCCTGTAACCTTTTCAAATAGGTTTCATAGATTTTTAGAAAAAAGAATTGGGGGGATAAATCTAGAATGGAAATTTTATATTCTAAATTGGATAATGGATTATTCTAGGAAATATCTTAAGCCAGAAGAACAAAGAAGATGGACATTAGTAGAAGTATATAATGATTTTATTGAATATTTTGAAGAGCGAGAATTAGAGGAACAAAAAATCGAAAATTTCTTAAAATTTTTAGACATATACATCGCAAAGTTGGATGATCCCGAAGAAAAAAAATTATTATTTGAATTTTATAAAAAATATGAACTTAGTATTGATATAAATACCGAATTCCCGAAGTACGTAAAAAATAATATTAAAATTGAGTTAAACAATCTAAATCCTCAAATAGAGAATGTATCCCCTTTTAATTATTTTAGTATAGCTGAGACCGAGACATTTTACAATTATGTTAAAAATACAGAATTAAAATATTTTTCAAAATTAATTCCAAGACCTTTAAATGTTATACTAAAACACATTTTAACAAATGAAGAAAAAGAATTATTTAAAGGGGATCTATTTCATATAATAGATTTCAAATTTTGGCATAACAATGCTAGATTTGAATTATCAGATAATTTTAAAGAAGTATATAGAGAATGGGTGATTGATTTATGATTAGTGGAGTAAAAAGAAAAACAACAGCAGTTGAAAGCACGTTTAGATTTTTTCAAACAGTTGATTTAATAATTTCTCATTTTAAAAGGGAGGCAGACAAAAAAAAAATCTTTGAACTTATTACTCAGAAAACTAACTTTAATGATTTACTAATAGCAACCGCAACCATTCATATTTATCACAATTTAGGAATTCGAGTTCAAACGCTGTTAGATACGGATAAATTTACATTCGATTCTACTAAGAATTTAGAGATTGAAGAAAAGAAGATTATAATTGAGGAAGTTGATTCATTGTTAAAAAATTCTCTAAATCTAGAAGTAAAACTCCTTAACAAGATAATCGATTTAGAGAATAAATTTATTTCTTTTTTAATTGAAGAAAGAAAGGAGGACCTCCAAGAGGTTCAAAAAGAGCAAATGATAAAAAATATTGAAGGTCAAATTGAACAAGAATTACAGGAAATTATAATAAAATATCCCCCATTCTACTTTTACGATTTAATAGGTGATTTAATTGGCCTAAATAATGAAGTAAAAAAAGAAATATTGGAAGAAACTGCTGCTTTTAAGGATATTTCTGTTGAATTAGAGAAGAAATTAGAGTTAGAAGAAAAAGAAGATAAATTCATAGAATTAGCTACATTGAACCGATTAATCAATAAAATACGGTCTGATTTTGAATTTAAATCGTATAAAGAATTACAAATTGAAGCAATGCCAGTACGAATGATAAAGAGAAGAGTATTAGATTACAATATTAACAAGTTTCCAATATCAATTCCGGGGTTGAATATTTTTATTGAAGCGAATAATCTAAAAAAAGATTTAATAAAAAAAATTGAAGATGGGCTTAAAGAAAAAATAAATTATGATCAATTCGAATTGAAAATATTGAACTTCTTAAAGTTTGTATTAGTTAAAAAATTGAAAGAGAATCCAAATGATTTCATCTACTTCTTACAAAGTATAAATGAATGTGGCTTTGATGATATAATTTACACATTACAGAAATATGGAGTTTACAATATTTTACATTTCATAAATGTAGATGAAGATCTGGCAGAAAAAGTAAAAAGAAATATGGTAAGATATAATATCAAAAAACTAGATATCGTATCTTTAAATGATAATAAACAGAATCTAATCTATTTAGCAAAAAAAGCAATTTCTGAGATAGACTTTCAATTTCTCAAACAATTTGTTGAAAAATATGATACTACTTCTGAATATGGCTTATTGAATTTAATAAATCAAGATATTGATAAATATCCAAATTTATCAAGAGTTTTGGAAGAAAAAACGGGAACTAACATCAATGATTTAAGACTGTATATTAGAAAAAAGCAAGCTATTGACAAAGTCTTTTTAGATGAATTAAAATTGAAAAATTATTCTCATATTTTATTCATTTTAGAATTTGATGAGATAATAAATAAATTAGCAAAGGATATTTTCTTTTATATCTTATCCAAGATTTTAAGGCAGCTTAGCAGAATAATAGAGTTATATCATAAAGTTTCTAATGATAGATCATTATTTCTTCTAACATTGAAAAAAATAGATGGAACAACGGATTCCGAAGAATGGATTAAAATCAAACTCGAAGAATTGATTATTAAACGTTTGAATCGGAGACAAGAAGAATTAGTTATAGTATTTAACGCAAATAATCAACCATTTTTAGTTAACGGATTCCTATTAGCTCGGATCATGGAAATCTCTTTAAAAGAAGCAGTTTCTGAATTAAAAAACAATGTTAGCCCTATATATGAAGATATAGCACCATTAAGGTTGAAATCTGATATAATATCACCAATTTCATATTGTATAGGATACGATATAATTAAACGATTCGAAAAGTTTGAAAAAACCCGGAAATCAGACATAGAACGCGTAATTGAAACGAAAGAGAAAGAAAAAAAGGAGAAGGCAAAAAAATTGCGTGAAGAACAACAATTAAACACTTTAAATTGGGTTGAACGTAGAATTACTAGCTCCTTGATGAGAATTAATAGTCCAGGAATTAATCCGAATCAGTTATATTGGCAAGATAAAGATACAAAAATTGCAACTGATAATATTAAACTTCATAGTGAATTAAAAGGAGAACCAATTGAGTTAATCAGCCAATTTTTTAATTTTGCTATAGAAAAAATTAAGAATTTTACTACAGAGACTAAATTACCAAATTATGAGAAAATCAAGGATATTGTAAATAATATTACTGAAAAAGTTTTAACGAAAAGATTAGGAAAAATTCCCACTTCCGATCAAAAAAGTAATTTACTTGATGGAGAACGGTATGAAATCGGTAACCAAATTGCGATAAAAATAGGACGTTTACTAGATAAAGCATTATACACTAAATTTAAAAGTAAACAAAAATCTTTTTAGCAGCAATCATTTTTTATTATAATATATCTTTCCAGAAAAAATCTACAATTCTTTTTTTAATTCATTATTTTTAAACTTTCTTTTGGAAATTAGAAAGTTATTAAAATATTCTTTCTTTAACTTATTAATATAATAGATAGAAAGAGAAGGTTCTCATGGTCTTAGTATTTTCGTGGATTAAAAAGGAACTTATGTATTTGAAAGATTCTTTTTCTGAAATTATTAAAGGATTTATCTTAGTAATTTTAGCATCTGCCGGTTTGGGATGTGCTTTATTCTTAAGATATTTAGGATTTAACGGGACATTTATTACTTCATTTGGTATTATTACCGAAATTATCTCATTACTTGTATGTTATTTTCTTTTTCGGGGATATTTAAAAACAGAAGAAAAAACGGAACCTTCAAAGTCAAAAAAAATCTAGTTATGAATCTCTTAAATAAACCTCTCCCATGGGCGTTTCGTAATATGTTGGGAAATTAAATATTCTTTTATTTCGGTATATAAGATATCTGGCTCATATTCCCAAGCGTTTTCTTTATTAAATGAAATACATTTAACTTCATTAAAATTAAATTTAGATTTAATCAAAAACCCATACATTGCAACTTGTGGAAGGGAAAGTAAAAAATTACCTTCAGGTTTGTAATCAATTACTTTGATTGTATCATTTTCAATTTGAATTAAATCGATATGTCCTGTAAGATAGATATTTTGTTTTTTTTTCCAAATGGGTACTTCTTTCGCAATTGAATCTTTATCACGAATTAATATGTATTTTAAAATGGGATCGTGTCCTGGGATATTTTTCTTTTCTTTAATAAAATTTTCATAAACGGCTTGAGCATATTTAGAAAGTTTCGACTCTGAGTTGAGTTTTTTAATTTTTTTTGTTTGAATAAGTTTCTTACTAAAACTTTTAATAAAAGCACTTTTAAGCCCAGAAATTTTAAATTGTGAAACTCTAGGATATTGTTTTGAATTAAATATGTTATTCATATTTTTTGCATAATTGTCATTTAAGATTCTTTTAAAATACGTTTCAAGCTTTTTAAACTCATATAAACGAGGGTTGAGTATAGAAATTTTATTTATATGATGTTTATAATTCCAACTAAAAGAATATCGAATACGTTGATGATAAAACTTTTGGTGGTAAAAACTTGGTTTCTTAAGCAAGATTGTGACTACCTTATAGTTTACTAAATTTAAATAACATAATTATAATTTACTAAAAGAATTTCATTTATTTAAAACAAATCTGTTAACAATTTATTAATTTATCAAGAAAGCTCAAAAGAACTTATCCGATAAAAAATTAATTCAATTACTTTCTAAAATTTAGAAGAATTTTTTAAAATATTAATTCCATTTATATTTATTGAGATTTAAATATTTAGAATTCTTTTAACTCATTAAAGAACCTTATAGAATTCTTAAGATATGATTACTTATTAGTCTAGATTTAACTTATAAAGAAAATTAATAGGTAAAATTACTATATTTCACGACATTATTCATAACATTAAAGGAGTTATTAAATCCATGAAAAATGAAGATAAAAATAGAAGATCAAAAAAAAAAATCAATGTTGAGGATAATGAAGGGTTAACTTTATCTTATAATAGGGAAGAGTTAGATGAGCATTTCCCACATTTGATAAAAGAATTATTTACAAAGAAGAAATCAATAAAAATTGATTCGTTTGATAATGAAATTGAGCAAAATTTTGAAGAAGAACATCAGAGATCCAATAAATTATATTCAAATGAGTTATATAATCCTGGAGCGGTTGATTTTATTAGAAGATGCACAACAAAAAAGGAAGCAATAAAAATTTTGGAATATCTATTGAAAAAGAATGAAATTACCAATGAAGACTATAACAGATACAAAATTTGTATTTCTCAAGAAGACGGATTAGAGAACTTTATCAATGAGAGTGGCGGTTTAAAACGACCAGGATATTATATGAGAAAATATTATAAAAAAAGCCCCAATAATCAAAAATTAAATAATAATGATGATTAGTATCATTTGACAAATGATGAACTTATGACAAAGTTAGCTGCTTGCTCGGTAGCAATGATGTTGTCGCCCCAAACTGATGTCATCTCTTTTTGTTAACTAGTTTTCTAGTCTTTTGCGAAAAAGAACTCCTTTTTCTGTTAAAAAGTATTCACCATTATTCTTTTTAATAAGTCCAAGGTCAAGTAAAACGGGGATTCTCCCGTTTATACAGGAAATTGGTAAACCTGAGAATAGTTTAATTGTTTCATAAGTTTTAGCTCCATTATTGATCGCAACAAGTATTTCAATTCCCATATAACCTAAAAGGTTTTTTAAATCTTCTTGAGTTTCTTTTTCAGTCATTATAAATTTTTTATGTAAAGATTTTGTAAAAAACTTGATTATATTTTATTAAAATTAATTTTTTGGAGCAATTTTTCTTTTAGAATTTTTACTTCTCTTGATTTTTGAAGTTTCTTTACCATCTTTAACTTTAGTAAGATATTTATTTGCTACCACGGGTTCTGCTTCTTTAGGTAGCAATTTTCTCATCCATTCTGGAAAACCGGTAGTAATTTGTAAATTTGTTTTTAAGACTATATAAGTTTCCTCATTATAATTTAATTCTTCAATTATATCAAATTTTTTTAAAAATTCAATATTTTCCATTAGGGAATCCAGAGACTTTTTTGACACCAATTTTGGTAATTTATCTTTTGATATTAAGCCATTTCTTAATTCTGAAAGAACATTATATTTTTTTGGATCTGCCATAATTTGATATAATATGAAAGCATCTTCCTTTATTTCTTCCTTAGTTTTCTTTTCATATTCACTAAAATAATCTTGTACTTTGGGTAGGAGTAATTCAATTAATTCTGGTTTATCATCAATATATTCAATGACACTATCTGGGGGTATTCTTTCAGCATTTACTTCTTTTACTAAAAGTACATATTTTTCTACTAAACCTATTTGATTAATAAAAATGAATTTCCGATTATCTAACGTTTCGATTATCTCTTTGAAATTTTTTTTAGGAAACTTTTCAATAAACCATTCTCTTAACCACTCTAAAGGGATAGGGCCTTTTGATATTTTTTCTAAGGTTTTAAATATGTGTTTATCCTTTAGTAAAAAACCAATTTTTTCTTCCTCGGTTTTTTCCCTTGTATATTCAATGATATTCCAATATAAATTATTTACCCACAATTTTATTAATGATTCGTTTTTTACTATGTTTTCCTGGTCATCTTCATCAAAATTGTTTATATCATTTATGTAAAATGCTGTAAAAATCTCTTCATTTGACTGTAACTGTTCCGAAAATTCATTACATAAAATTGAGATTTTTTCTTCAACTTCAAGAGTAATTTGCTGATCTAGAATTATTGAAACCATCAACATTTCTTTATTTCCTCGAGCCCAATCTGAATGAATCTCAAAGTAATAATTCATTGACTTTAGATTTTCAAAGGAATGTGTAAAAAAGCCTTCACTAAATTGTTGATCCATGATATTAGCAATTTTTAGAGACAGTTCCTTTTCTAATATATTTTTTGGATAAGAATAAAACACTAATGGTCCAATTTTACGATGAAAATATGATAACGCGACGATTGTTTTCAAATAATGAATCTCCATTACGATTTATTTAATATATAACAAGAACAGCTTTTTTTTCGGTTTAACCTAAAATAAATTAATATTGAAGATTATATATTATTAAAGATAAATAAATTTATCTTAACTTAACCTCTAATATCTTAGGATAATTAATATAATCAATCAACTTAAATTATTTTAATGAATTCAAGATAAAATTGGAACTTGATAATGAGTCCTATAAAATTAATTGGATTTGATTTAGATGATTGTCTCTTTGATTCAACTGGATTGTCTGAAAGAGCTAGAATTAAAGGACTTGATGCAATGATTAATTTAGGCTTGAAAATAAATAAAAAGAAAGCAAAACAGATATTGAGAGAAATTGTAGAAGAATATGGTTCAAATTTCTCAGAACATTATAACATACTTATTAGAAGATTGAATCAGGTAGATGAAAATATAGAATACATCACCTATAATGATTTCTATAAATATGTTGCAGCAGCTGTTATGGCATACCATGAAGAAAAAGTTAGTTCAATAAGATTATATGATGATGTTGAATATAATTTAAAGAGAATAAAAGAGTTATCAATAAAAATAGCGATTATAACTGATGGAATCCCAATAAAACAATATGAAAAGATTTTAAGACTTAAAATTGATAAATTAATTGATTTAATTGTTATTTCAGATGAAATAGGAATTAAGAAACCAAATCCTGAACTATTTAATTATTGTTTGAAAAAATTCGGAGTAAAAGGTCAAGAAACTATATATGTTGGAGATAGAATCGATAAAGATATAATACCTGCTAATGCAAACAAAATTTATAGTGTTTATCTTCATAGAGGAGGAAAATATGACAATTATAAATCAGATTTCAAACTTCAAGGAGATTTTAAGCCTAAATATGAGATATATAGTTTGAAAGAATTATTTGAAATAATCAATGAGATAAACAATAAAAGGAAAGTTATAAAATGAGAGTTGCTTGTATTCAACCCCAAATTTATAAAAATAGAACAAAATGTTATGATGAAATTGAACGAATTTTAAAAGCATTATTGAGAGAACATAGTAAATGTGATATCATATGCTTGCCAGAAAGATGGGTTCCTTTTCTTAGAGATTCAACTCAAAATTTTCAAGATCAAAGAGGTAACGATTATTTATTTGTTAAAAACTTAGCAAAAGAATACAATATTAAATTCATATCTGGAGCAATCTGGGAAAAAAGAACTAATTCAAAAAAACCTGTGATAACTTGTTATTTTTTTAATGAAAATGGTGAAGAAATCGGTAGACAAGATAAAATTCACCTGTATGCTTATGAACGTGATTATTTTGAGCCAGCTAAAGAATTGAACTTATTTAAACTTAATAACTCCTATTATTTTGCAATTCTTATTTGTTTTGATATGGCATTTTTTGAAACGCCTAGATTATCTATAGAAAATGGAGCAGATATCCTGTTTTCACCGACTCAAATAAGAGAAGATGGAATGGTAAATTGGCATATTTATCTACAAGCACGTGCACTTGAAAATAGAGTGCCTGTGGTTGCTTGTAACACGTTTGGTAATTATTTTAAAAGAAAATTTTTAGGGAACAGTAAAATTATTTCTTTTTATGAAGGAAAGATATCACCATCAAGATTAAAAATTGTAGAAGGCCCAATAAACTCAAGTGGGTTTATTTTTGATGATGTCAATTTAAAATTTCCGAGAAAACTAAGAGAAATTAGACTTAAAGAAAAAATCGATAAAAATAATATAAAAGTCAAAATCATTAATAAATAAATTAGATATGATATGTTAAATTGATATGAATGGATCAAGAGAACTAAAAAAAATACTTTTCTGTGGTTTAGAAAGCGGCGGAAAAACATCAATTTTACTTTTATTAGATAAAAAATTTAGTTTATTACCTACAGTAAAACCTACAATAAAAGTAAAAAGAACTTTTTATACAAACTCATTATTGGGAACTTCAATTGTCCGTTGGGACTTGGGTGGACAAAAGAATTATAGAAAAATATATTTGGGAGATAAAAGTAAATATTTTACTGAAATGCAATCAATTTTTTATGTAATTGATATTCAAGCACCAGAGAAGTTTGAAGAATCATTGATATTTCTTAAAGATATTAAAAGTATCATCTCAGATTCACATCCAGATAATTTTCAATTTTTAATACTACTCCATAAATATGATCCTGATATTAAAGAAAATGAAAACATTAAAAATCAAGTAAATTACTTAGAAAATGAAATCTCACCTATTATACAAGATGTAAGGTTTTCTATTTTTAAAACTTCTATATATGATGAACCGAGTTTATTAAAGGCTTTCTCTGATGGAGTTTTTTATGCAACACACAAATCTAAAATGTTCGAATCCTTATTGAAGGATTATATGGGTAAAACTTACAATAGTTCTACGCTTTTATTAGATCAGAATTGCTTTATAATTGCCAGTAGAACAACAAATAAGGATTATCAAAAAATTTGTGAAGCTATTGCTCCAAGATTAACTCAAGCATTAGAAAAACTAGAAGAATGGGATATAAATACAATCGATATTGTAACAAATGTTGAATTTCCAGAGAAACAATCAAAATTTCAAAAAGAAGGAATCATATTCCTTCGAAAATTGGATATCGGTGATACTAGACTTTATTTGGTTGCGCTCTGTTTAAATAAAAAAGTGAAAATTAAATCCTATGAATATTTACCATTACTAGCAAATAATTTAAAAAATTTATTAGAAAGTTTTGATTGAACTTCGTTTTTAAGTTAAAACTCTCTCTAAAATATTCCAATTTTGTTTTAAAGGACTTTTATTCCTTAATAATGGTTTTATTCTTAATTTTTTTGAAGATAAATGTTCTAATCTAATAATCCTCTAATTTAAAATTTTACTTTTACTTTTAGTGACCTCTCTGGGGGTGGGGTTTAAATATATATATCTAAAATCATATAAAACAATGGTCAAAGATATGATTGCAAAATCTAATGTAAATAATAAATATATAGGACCTAAAGCTCTATTTAACCCAAACTATATCCCACCGCGATTATTATTCAGAAAAAAAGAAGAAAATTCACTATTTTCAATTTTAAATGATTCAATTTCTGATGAATATTCTCTTAATATATTATATCAAGGTATTGACGGAATTGGGAAGAACGTAATAGTAAATAAGGTCTTAAATGATCTCATAATTCAAAATAAAGAATTCATTCAAATTAATAATGTTTTTGTAGAATGTAAAGAAAAAAAGCTCGAAGAACTAATTTTTTCGTTGTTGAGTGAAATAAATACCTTTACTAATTTTAATATCGATTTTCAAACAATTTTAAATTCAAATATCCACCACTTATGGAATACTTTTAAGTTTATTTGCAATAAAATCGACTCGAATTTGTTTTTTATATTTAATAATATTGAATATTTAGAGCCTGAAACTTTAAATAAATTCTTACAATTCAGTAGAGAAACTAATATAACTCTGATCTCTACAACAAATAAAATTATAAGACCAAGGACTATAGATTTACTTTCTGAATTTGATTTTAAAAATAAGCTAAATTTTTTCACTTATCACGAGCTTTATGCTATTCTCAAACAAAGAGTTTTTTTGAGTTTTTCTCATGAAATTGATAAACAATTAATTAGATATATAACGGATCTAATTTGTGAGCAACATGTACCTGTGCCTGGTAAAGGAATTGAAATTCTTCGAAACTTATACCCATTCTTAAAAAATAAAAACGATTTTAATCATATTGAATTATTAGAAATTTGCCAGGATGAATTTGAGAATTTTCAAATTTCTGATGAGTTTAGTGTATTAAATTATCTTTCCGAAGAAGACATATTAACAGTTATATTCTTAGACAACCTTTCGAATTATTTTATAAGTAAAATGAATTATTATATTTCTATGAAAGAGCTACAAGAATTGTATGAAATTTCTTGCGAAACTTTGGAGTATAAAAAAGATTTTAATGAATTTAGTAAATTAACCGAAGTATTATTAAATTTTGGAATATTAAAACCTTCAAAAAGGACATATCGCAAAAAAAATACTTATCATAATTATTCCAATGCAAATTATGATTTATTCTTCATATTGATAAATCCTAGACAAATTAAGCTTATAATTGATACAATTTTCAATCAATGATCCATACTTTTAGCTTTAATCTGATCGTTTTCTAGTCCCAATGGAAAATTTTAATTATAAACGATTTCGAAAATAGGAAATTGTAACACAGATTTTTTTAATAGGGTATATTATATATTTATAGGTGTGATCACACTATTTTTTTAATAATAAAGAGTAGAAATGGAGATAAATTTTGACTTATATTAAGAAAATTTCTATGAGCGGTTTTAAAAGTTTTGGAGATAGAACTGTTACAATTCGTCTTTCAAGCGGATTTACATGCATTGTTGGACCTAATGGTGCTGGAAAATCAAATATTATTGATGCTCTCTGTTTTTCTTTAGGAAGATTGAGTAAAAAAACGATGAGGGCTAAGAGTTTAGAAGATCTGATCTTTGCTGGTTCACGAGGAAAGAATCCCTCTCAAAGAGCTTCTGTCACTTTATATTTCGATAATTCTGATAATGTTTTTCCCGGAGGCCCTAATGATTTTGAAATTACACGTACAATCAAGAGAGGCGGTGGGGGTGGTTATAAAATGAACGGAAAAAAATCTACTCGCCAACAAATTCTTAACGCATTAGCAGCAGCAAATGTTGATCCAGATGGTAGTAATCAATTTGTCCTTCAGGGAAAAATTGTGGAGCTAACCCATATGAATGCGGAAGATCGAAGGAAATTTATTGAAGAATTAATAGGTCTTCAAAAATATGACGAAATGAAAGATGCAACATTAAAGGAATTAGAAAAAGCTGAAAGAGATTTAGGACAATTTGAAGCAATTTTCAAAGAAGTGTCTGCTCAATTGAAAAAAGTTGAAAAAGAGAAAAATGATGCTTTAGCTTGGAAAGAAATTGATGATCAAATAAATTTTTTAAATTCTCAACTGATTGCATTAAAAATTTCAAAATTAAGGGAAGAAGAAGATGAATTGGAACGAAAAATCGAAAATTCCTTAAAAATTATTGAAGAATTGCAAGAAAAAATAACCCGACAAGAAGATGTATTAAAACAAGAATCACTTGTTATGGATAATATTCAAAAAACCATTTCAGATAAAGAAAAAGAAAGAGAGGAGATAACCGAAAAAATTACTCAAATTAAGACGGAAATTTCTTCCAGTCAAACTACTTTAAATTTAGCAAAAAAATCAATTGACAAATTAACTCAAGAGATTGAAAATCTAGAAAGCAAACAAATGAAACTTGAGGAAGGTCAAACGTTTGATTCATTGATAGAAGGCGTATCAAAAGAAATTTTAGAATATGAGAATCATATAGAGGAAGCTAAAAATGAAATTGAAAAAAGACAACAAAATCAGGCTGAATTAGATATAAAAATAAAAAATACTGAGGATGAGAAATCTCTTTTTAATGCAGAAATTTCAAAGATACAACAAAATGTTTCATCTAATAACGCTCAAATTAAGATGCTTAGAGGAAGTATTAAAAAAAATGAAGAAAAGAAGGAGAAATTAGAAAATGAATTACAAAAATTAAAAAAAGACGCTGAGAGTATTGATGAAGCCATTGAAGCAACGAAAAAAATAGAATCGGAAATTAGAAAACGAATAAATGACTTAAATGCCAAAATATCTAAAGAAAATCAAAACCAAAAAGATTTAGAAAATAAAATAAACAACATTCAATTAGAAAAAAATCAATTGAATTCAAAATTAACAGATTTTCAAGCTTCTTTATCATCATTAAACACAGAAATAAAAATGAATCAAGGCAATATACAAGAATTAAATGAAAAGAAAACTTCTATTGAGAAAAAAATTAGGGATTTAAGTAAGGGTAGAGACGCTGAGAAAGCTGTAAAAGAATTACTGAAAGATAATGAGAATATTAATAAAGAATTAAGCGAATTAAAGGCAATCTTGAAGCAAGAAAATTCAATTTTTAGGAAAAACGAGCAAGATTTAGAATTGGTAAAAATGAAGAACTATTCCTACGAGTCAGAAATCAATGATAACAATGCAAAGATTGATAATATTAATACAGAATTAAAAATCCTCACAAAAGAATTAACAAAATTAGATCGGGAGAAGAATAATTTAGAATTACAAGTTGATTCCTTAAATAAAAACCTTACAAATATTACCAGCGAATCAGAAAAATCTGAATACAAAAAAGAGAATGTTCAAAGACGTTTAGAAGAACTTTCACAAGAAAGAGAAAATCTGGCTCAAAAAATAGAGTCCTCTGAAGAAGAATATGAGAAAAATACAAAAGATATTACAGGAATTTTACAAATTTTGAACATGCTTACTCAGAATATTAATATCTCGGTTGAGTCTATTAAAAGTAATATACAACAATCAAATGCAGAAGCCATTGAATCATCTGCTGAAGATTTCAAAAAGTTCATTCTAGATATAATTGATATTATGAAAACAGTTGAGGATATTGGCAGTGATGAAGAAAAGCCTACTGAAATGACAGATATGCTTAATTCTATTATGCAAACTTTAAAATTGTTTACAGATAATGCTGATGATACAATTGATCAATTAATTGATAATGTAAAAGAATCTGCCGATATCGAAGTACAAACTTCGACTTCTTCATTCGATAGTTTTGTTCAAGATCTAATGGAGATCTTGGAAAATGTCTATTTATCATTAAGAAAACTTACAATGTCAAAAAGTCAAGAATTATACAAACAATTGGAAGAAATCTCAGAAAATATTAAATCGCAAATGGAAGATTACAATAAAATTGAAAAACAATTGTCCGAAAGTAATATTCAAAAAAAGCATTATTCTGAAAATCTTTCTGCCTATAACAAGAGACTTGAAGAAATTAATAAAAGAACTAATCAATTAAATGAAAGAGTTAAAAAAGCAGAGGAAGAAATTCATGAAAGAGAAGAAATTATAAGCAATAGACAACTGGAAGTTAACAATTTAG
>JAUWHL010000330.1 GCA_030605895.1 Promethearchaeota archaeon
GGTTTAGGAAGGCGACTTGGAATTTTTGATTATCTTGACGAAAAGACTAAAAAGCTATCTGAATCTGGTCCAATTTCTACAGTATCATTTACTCCAGAAGAAATCTCTGAAAAACTTAATTTAAATCCAAAATATGTAGACGCTTGGGTTCATTTAGGTCTCGAATGTGGTCTTTTTGAAATCTATGATACAACTAAAAGAGAAATAAAAACTGCGCCACATGTATACAGTTTATTAATTGACCGTAATCATATGTTTTATGTTGGAGACACTATAGGAGCATTTTATTATCTCGCACCATTCCAAGATTTAATACTTGAAAGTTTTAAAATGAAAAGAAATATATCTACCACAGAAGTCTATGAAGAATTTCCTAAAGAAGTGATTATAGATGGACAGCGAATGGCCGCAAGATTTGGATCATTGTTAGAAAGGCTATTTGCTAAGAACTATAAGGATTTTTGTAGAACTTTACGAGGTGAAGCTTCCGTTCTTTCAGTTGGATGTGGGTATGGTTATAATTTAGCAGTTTGGGCGAGAAAGTACAAGAAAGCGAGATTTGTGGGTATTGATATTGATCCTATAGGAGTATCCTCTGCACAAAGACTAATAGAAGAAAATAATTGGAGCGATAGAGTTGAAATTCTCGAAATTCCCATTGATAAATATGCTAAACAAGCAGAAACGAAGTTTAATCTGATATTACTAAATCAAGTTCTCCATGAGATGGAAGATAATAAAGCCTACCGATTAAGTGTTTTTAATGATCTCTATACCTTGTTAAAAGATGATGGGATTTTATTTGTTGGAGAAAGTATGATTCATGGAACTTTTGATCCAAAACAAGAATTCCAACTTTTTGATGTTATGCATAAGTTTTTTGAAGCCGATTTTGCTGGTTTTTATGATGAGAAAACGTTTAAAGAATTCGTCGATTCTACACCATTTAAAAACGCAGAGTTTATAAAGGAAAAGGGAACCTATTTCTGGGCTGTACGGAAATAAAAGTGAAATTTTATAAAAAAAAAGAAATTTAGAATTAAGGAGTAACTGTTATTTGCTTCTTATCGAAATCGTCAGGATTTCCTCCCTCTTCAAGGAATTCTGCGAAATTTTTTAACGCTTTTAATACTAATTCAGCAGCTCTCACGAGTATTTTTTCATTCTTCTCATCATCAAATTCGCCCCACATTGTAACCTCAACCATATCTCCTTTGGGGTTTAAGATATAACCCATTGAATTGAAAATTCCTCCTTCAATCCTCATTGAAATTTTATCTGGATCAACAGTTTCAGTACGAATAGATGTAAAATCTCCAACTGTAGATTTTGCGTCATAGGTATTTTCAGAGACTTTGGTAATTTCGTTTAATGCGAGATTCCATTTTGGACCAAGCATAGCATCATCTAAAATATCAAAAATACTCTTTTGAGAGGCATTAATTTCAATATTTCTCTCGACACGAGCCAATACTTTCACCTTTTCTTTTTAAATTGGATTAAAACTTGTGCATTATACATTTATAACAATCTCCTTTATATACATTTGTGTGAGAAAAATTGTATCATAAAATACCAATTAATTTCTTACAGAAATCATCTATATTTCTATCTTTTTTCAATTTTATCTGTAGTTTGAAAATTGAAAAAAAATATAAACCATTATTAAAATTATTATGTGTAAATTTGATTATAGCTAAAAGCAAAGGTGACAAAAATTGTCTGATAAAAATGAAATTGATCTAGCAATTATTGGTGGGGGTCCGGCAGGATTGACAGCTGGAATTTATGGAGCAAGAATGGGTTTAAAGACTACTCTCTATGAATATAAAGGTTTTGGAGGTCTAGCTGGAACAGCACCCAAAATTGAAAATTATCCAGGATTTAGGAGTATTAGTGGTCTGGAATTAACAGAAAAAATGAGAGAACAAGCTGAATCGTGGGGAGTTAGTTTTATTTATGGTGAAGTTTCTAAAATTAATCCAGATGAAATGACTCTAACATCATATGGAGGTAGTATCAAAGCAAAAGCCATTATAATTGCGACTGGGTCGAAACATCAAACACTTGGATTACCTAATGAGTTTGAATTAATAGGTAACGGAATATCTTACTGTGCTACATGTGACGGTCCATTATTTAGAGATCAGGTAGTTGCTACAGTGGGTGGTGGTAATGCAGCTGGTCTAGAAGTAATTTATCTTTCAGGTGTAGCAAGAGAAGTGTATCTAATTCATAGACGTCACTGTATGAGAGCAGAAAAAGCAATTGCAGATGAGGTTACGTCATTAAATAATGTTACAACAATGTTTAATTGCACTATTGAAGAAGCTAAAACAGAAAATAATAAATTAGGGACGTTAAAGATCAAAAATCATGAAACTGGCGAAGTAACTGAAATAAATACGAAAGCACTCTTCATTGCAATAGGTGTTGAGCCACAAAGCGAATTAGCAAAAAAAGCAGGTATAGAAACTGATGAATATAAATTTATTAAAGTTAATAATAAGCAAGAAACTAATCTCCCCGGTATTTATGCTGCTGGAGATGTAACAGGGGGAATACGACAGATAACTACGGCGGTAGGGGAAGCTACCACTGCTGCGATGAATGCTTATTTATTTATAAAAAAAGGATGGTATGGTGAAGGGGAGACATAACAAATATCTCTCTGAATTATATCCAACAATTGAAAAAAGACTGAAACTTATATTTATGATAATCACCTAAAGAATAATTATAGATAAAATCAATCAATACTTTTTTTAATACGTATAATTTATCATTCTAAAGGCGAATTATATGGATGAATTTAAATGTGAAGTACTAATTATTGGTAGTGGTCCAGCAGGATTAAGTGCTGGTGTTTTTTGTGCTCGTGCAAACAGAGACGTAATTATTCTTGATGGAAAGGAGTTGTCAGCTTTAGAGAAAATAAAAGAAATTCAAAATTGGCCGGGAGAAATTGATATAAAGGGAAAACATTTATTAAAAAAATTTAGAGATCATGTTGAAAGTTATTCAGAAAATGTCAGAATTATTAAAGGTGATATTATATCACTAATGCTTGGAATGGGACTAAATATGATATCAACAAGAACAGCAAATATAACCTCTGATGTTGTTATTATAGCAATAGGTAGAGGGAATCGAAAGGAAATTATTAAAGGAGAAGAATCCTTACTCGGATTTGGTGTTTCCTATTGTCCATTATGTGATCACCCATTATATAAGGATAAAGTTGTGTATTTGTATGGCAAGGATGAAGAAATGCTAGAAGAAGCTTTAGTACTAAAAGAATCGGGTTGTATAGTGCATGTAATCACTAATGTTGGAATTGAAGATTTACCTGAACAAATCTATGAAGCAAAACAGGCGGGTATTGAGATTATTGAGAATATGGAAGTAATAGAAGCAGTTGCTGATGATGAAGGTATAATTCAGAAAATAATTTGTAAATCTACAAAGCCTGAATCTGAAGAAACTGAGGAGACAAAGGAATTTGACTTAGACTGTTTGTTTATTTTATCCCATATTTTATCAAATTCTATTTTCAAGAAAGCAGGAGTGGAATTAGATGATAAAGGAAATATTTTTGTTGATGAGGAACAAAAAACCAATCTTAATGGTGTGTATGCTGCGGGAGATTGCACTGGGGGTCTTTTTCAGGTAGTTTTCGCTACTGCAGAAGGAGCAAGAGCAGGATTAAGTGCTTGTAAATACCTTCGACAATTAAAAAAGGAATGAACCAAATATATACGTGAATATTACACCATATTATGTATTATCACGATAATTTCCATATAACATGGAAAACTATAAAATTTCAGATTTTATAGAAGACTTCTTAATCGCAAAAGAAGTTGAAGAAGGATGTGCTTCCTCCACAATTAAGGCATACCGATATGATCTTCAAAAATTTATTGAACTTATAGGGGATCAACAAATAAATTCTTCCTTATTACGTCAAAAAATACGCTTGTTCTTAAAAAAGTTAAATGAATTGAACTATACTAAGAAAGGGATTGGAAGAAAAATTGCTTCTCTTCGCTCATACTTTAAATTTTTAGAATTAAATGAATTCCTGTCCAAAAACCCTATGAGAACAATTAAAACACCTAAAATTAGACTTGAAGAAAGTTTACCTAAGTTTTTAAGAATTTCTGATATGGAGGAGATTTTTAATAAGCTAAAAGACCGGCGATTATTCAACTCTCGGAAAAGTGAACGAT
Source organism: Promethearchaeota archaeon (assembly GCA_030605895.1). GTDB lineage: Archaea > Asgardarchaeota > Lokiarchaeia > Sigyniarchaeales > SOKP01 > Loki-b32. Next base: position 4,233 of record JAUWHL010000330.1, read on the forward strand.
ACTATTTGATAGTTAGATTATTATACTCAACAATGGCTAGAGTAAGTGAGTTGTGCAATATAAAAATTAGTGATATTGATTTCGAAAGAGGGTATATTCGATTACGTGGAAAAGGAAATAAAGAAAGAATAGTTCCTGTTGATCAAAGAACCTTAGAAATTTTTAATGAATTTCTCAGAAATAGAATAAAATATGATTCTGAAGATTATTTGTTAGTAAATACCAGAAATCAAAAATTAAACCCACGTGTAGTACAAACAGATATAAAAACAATCAAAGAAAAGTGTGGATTTTCTGGTTCTAAGATAATCACACCTCACGTTTTTAGGCATACGGGAGCAACCCATCTAAGACGTTCCGGTATGGATATTAGTGAATTACAAGATATTCTCGGTCATTCAAGTCCAAACACAACTCGAATTTATGCCAAAAATGATATAACTAAGTTAAAAGAATCATACTCTCAGATGCATCCCCTAAACAATTTAGATAAAATGTAAATGTTAATCTTAATCCTTTAACTGATAAAATGCGCTTAAATGATAATACTTTTTTAAATATGCTCCTAAGTCACTCTGAAATATGAAATTCACATTCAGATTTGGCGTATAAATGTCATTGAAAATTGTCAAGCCCTGCTCAGAAAGTTTAATAAAGATAAAGGAAAAAAATTTTGATTATCTAGTAAAATTAATAAAAAGATTTTCTCAAAAAATTTATACTTGAATTGTTCTATTATTATTTATACTTCATAATTAATTGGATTTACTAGGATTATCATGGACGAGGATGAGTTCAGAAAACAATTCAAGAAGAAATCTGTTTTTAAACAAGCGAGTTCTCTTGATCTAAGTTATGTACCAGAAAAATTATATTGTCGTGATGAAGCTCTAAAAACTCTAATCTTTAATTATAGGAGGATTCTAGAGGAAGAAGAACAACCTTCTATAAACTGTTTAATATTGGGTAAGGGTGGAGTAGGAAAGACTTGTACTGCTAGATTTTTTGGGAGAACTTTTAGAACTATCGCAATTGAAAATGAAGTTAATTTATTTATTGAATATTTTAATTGTATTAATTTTCGCTCCAAAAGTAAGATAATAAGAGAGCTCCTTGCTAAGTATCAACACGGCAGTGGACGTGGCTTCAGTGACGACGAAGCATTAAAGTTAATTCTCTCACAACTTATTCGGGAGCAAGGATATATGCTATTAGTGATAGATGAGATTCATCTTTTGAAACCAGATGATGTACTAGCATTACTAGATATTGCTGAGACATTTGGTCATCAAAATGCGAAATTATCATTACTTTTAATTTCTAGAAGTAAAGATTGGATGAAAATTGAAAACGAGAGAATATTGAGCAGACTAAATGAAAAACTTCCACTTAAACCTTATGATTTTGATGAGTCAATGCAAATATTGAAATATCGTAGTGATAAAGCATTAAAAGAGAATATTATTGATGATGAACTCTTAACAATGGTTTCCCAAATTGTTGTTGATCACAAAAATATGCGACATGGCATTGAAATATTGCGAAAAAGCGGATCATATTGCGACAAAGAAGGATTAGATAGTATAAGTGCGGATATAATTAGAGAAGCTTCGAATGATGTATATCCTACTTTTAGAAATGATATTGTTGATGAATTAAAAGATCAAGAAATTTTAGCATTATATGGTATTGTAAGATCTCTGATTAATAAAGATGAACCATTCACTTTAGTAGATGATGCGTTTGAAGATTATAACGCGATTTGTGAGAATTATTCAATTGAACCGCATGTTAAAATGAGTTTTAGGAAGTATGTTCGCCAACTTACTCAATTAAAAATTGTCACATCTAAAACGGTAAGAATTGAGGAAGCTACACGTGGAAGACATCTAGAGATAACTCTTCTAGACATCCCTGTAACAAAATTAGCAGAATTATTGGAAGATATTTTGGAAAGTAAATTTAGGAGTTAAATCGAAATTTTAATCAATATGACTCTTTCTTAACTAATTTCTAAATAGAATTCACTTATTATGTAGAATTTCTTTAATATTTCTATTTTAATAACTTTCTTTATCTGATTTACTGCTGGAGTACCATTCTAACCATTCTTTCCGTCGATTTTTCTTTTGTTGCATATCATCAGTAAATGTAATATTTTCAGTTCTTACTTTTTGCCAGTATCTATCCAACTCATGTCTTGTAAGTGATAACCCACATGATTGGCATACAACTTGTTTTATGGCTGAATGGTATTTCATAAAGCCTCCGCATTCCGGACAGCGAGCCATTATAATACTATACTATTTTTTATTTAGAGTCATTATTGTTTTTATTTATTATAGTAATAGAATTAATTAGCGTTAAAATATTTTGTGTCCTAAATTATAAACACTAATTATTTGTATTGAGTTATACAGAACTTTTTTACAGTGAAAAGAAATGAAATCAGATGTATTTTATTTTACAGCTCGAACTCATTTTCATGGACAGAGTATGAGTAAATTTAAAGGCCCTTTAGCTTTAAGGAATCTAGGAATTGAACAAAGAATTAAAAATGGTGATAAAGTAGTAATTAAAACACACTTTGGAGCATTAGAGAACATTAGATATCTCCGTCCAAGTTATATTCGATTTTTATGTGATTTTGTAAAAGAATTAGGTGGTATTCCTTCAGTAGCAGAGTCTTGCGGATGGGGTGTTCCTGAAAGCGTTTCTGGAACACACACAGAATATAGTGGTAGAGCTACTGAAGAAGAATACCTAAATATTGCCTTACTTCACGGTTTTACAGAAGAAACAATGGGTGCTCCAATTTTAATGCTTGATGGAAAAGTTGGAACTGATATTGAAATTCAAAAAATTAACGGTAAGATATTCAAAGAGGTTTTAGTGGCAGGACGTTTAAGAGAATTTGATTATATGATATTTGCATCTCATTTTAAGGGCCATGGAGGTAGTGGTTTTGGAGGGGCTATAAAAAACCTTGGAATTGGTTGTGTATCGAAGGGTGGAAAAGTTGAAGCACATACAGGAAAAACATTTGAATTAAATTATGAAGCACCCTTGTCTGATTATGAAGATTGTATTAAAGTATGTCCTACTGGAGCAATGAGAAAAGGGAAAAATGGGAAAATCCAGAGAGATGAAAACTTATGCAAACACTGCTATATGTGTAAATCTGTGTGCAAGAATAAGGTAATAGATATTGGTGAATCTACAAGGGAAGAATTCATTACACAGATGGTTGATAACGCGAAAGGAGTAATTGAATATTTCGGAAAAAATAAGATTTTTTACGTTAATTATGCTATAGATATTACATATCAATGCGATTGTACAGGAGGCTCAGATATCCCGTTTGTTCCAGATATAGGAGTTCTAGCTTCATTGGATCCTGTTGCTTTAGATCAAGCAACTATAGATCTTGTGCATAAATCGTCTATTAATCCTCATTCAGTTCTTTCTGATGTAGATGGAATTCCCACCGAAGGACCTTATGAATGGTTTTCTCATACTCCTCGTTTTAATCCTGAAAGTGGAGGAATGGATTTTAGTGGTAAAGAATCAAAACATTGGCAATTACAACTAAAGTTAGCGGAAGAAATAGGTTTAGGAACTAGAGATTATAATTTAATAGAAGTAGTAATCAAGAAGAAAGAAAAGAATTAATTGATTTTTTTTGATTTCTAAACTCTAGTCTCTAAATATCGAATTTTTTAAAGAAAAGAATTCCATGCGTTTATAATATCCTCTCCCTTAACTTTAAACTTCTTTTCAAGTTTTTTCAAGTTAAGATGAGCTACAATTCCACCATCCCAAATATTATTAATACTTTTGATTAATGCCTTTACGTAATCTTCGTTATTAGTATAAATATCTATTTTATTCACATGATTATCTTCACTATACGCAAAATAGCCTGAAATCTTATCAACTATTTCAACATATACATTTAATTGTGGTGCCAAATAATAATAACCAGAGCTTCTAGCACCTCCAGATTCACTCATAGCGGTTGTAGGATCTAAATTTTTCATCCAATCTTCTGTTAGATATGCTATATCTGGTTTAAATTTTGAAAACTTAACTTTATTTGTTTTTGGCTGTGCATAAAATGTATATCTTGGCAGATCTATCAATCCTAACTTCTTAGCCTGACTTTGAACTTCTTTACCCATTATTCTCACTTTTTCAATTATTTTTTAATTAACTATTAGATTTCTTTGCATATCCATTAAGACATGATAGTAAATAAAATTATTTTTTTATGAAGAGACTGTTAAATTATTAAAAACCATATAGGGAAAGAGGGTGTTCTCAAAATATTCTCGTTCTTTTGAAATGTACTGGCAATCTCTAATCATTTTGAGGACATTTCCGCTTACATTTCCGAGTTTGATAGGATTTTCAAATTTCCCATTTTTAATGTAATATCCATTTCTTATTTCTGCTCCAAAAGCCCCAGATAATTTACTAGGAGTTAAATCAGAAAATTGTTCAATAAAATAACCTTCATGTATTTCTGAGATGATCTCATCAAAATTCATAGAACCGGGAAGAATCTCGAAATTGGTTATTCCATTATCAACTATTCCAGTTAAAGTCCTCACTCCGTTTCCAGTTGATCTTAGATTCGCGATAAGAGCAAATTTTTGGTCATAAAGTCGTTTCTGGAAAATTCCATTCTTTATTATTTCAGTTCTTTGACGTGGTGAGCCCTCACTATCCCATTTATTAGTTCTGAATCCTCCATCTAACAAACCATCATCAAACATAGTGATATTATCAGAAGCTACCTCGTCATCAATATTAAATCTAGAGAGTTTTTGATGATGAGCTCTACCAGAAGCATGAGCTCCTATTACGGGATTGAGCGCATTTTTTAATACTCGAGGCGAAAAAATTACAGTTGCATTATTATTTGGCTTTGGAACTTTGGCTATTAAGGAATCTTGAGCTAATCTTACCCATTTTTCTACTCTTTTTGAAAAATTCAAATGATTTCTTTCTTTGATAAATAAATATGGCCAAAATTCCGATAATTTCCCTTTTTGTTGGGCTTTTAATGAAAATTCTATAAAAAAATATGTCTTTAAAGCGCTCACATCAAGAGAATTACTATTTCTTAAAGATATCTCATTAATATGAACCCGAAAACGGCCAAAAGTTGATTGTATTTCTTTATATTGTTTTATCTCAGAAATTAATTCTTCAGCTAAATTATTTTTAATATCTACAGGATCTTGGATTACTTCTTTATCTAAGATTGAGACATCTGGAAAAGATGCTTCACCCGGAAAGAAAAATTTTGAACTTAAGTTATTTTTAGCTATTAAAATACAGGTATTGATATTTCTCTCAATTTCTTTGGGATCTAATGAATTTCCTCTAACTAATCCAATTCCTGTTTCATTTTCTTTCTGAGAAAGAATTCGTAAGATGTATTCGAAATTACTGATATCTCTTTCATTATCAATTTTATCTTTTAAAAATATAGATTCATATGCTTTTCCTTCAACAAGAAAAATCTCATATTCATTTATATTTTTAGATTTAATACTCTTTTCGATTAAATCTAACTTTTCATTAGACAATTATAATATCACCCGGGACTAATTAATACTTCTTTAATTCTAATATAACTACCACCATCACTAACAGGAACTTTATCAGCATGACCCTTTCCACATGTGCCTCCATGAAGTGTGGTAGCATCATTACTTATCGCATCAATGTTCTCCAATACATCTAAAACATAACCAGATAGAGCAATACTTTTCAGTATTTTTGTCTTCTCACCGTTTTCTATTAAATATCCTTTTTTAGAGGTACATTGCATGCCCCCGCCAATGGGATCTTCCATACCGAAATATGAGTGATTGCACATTACTCCTTCTTTAATTTCTGAGATCATTTCTTCGATATCGTAATCTCCAGGCTCAAAATAAGTATTAGACATCCTAGGCTGAACTACATGAGCATAACTTTCTCTTCTTCCATTTCCTTGAGGGGTTGTATTTAATAAAGATGCACTTTTTCTGTCATAAATGAAATTTTTCAAAATACCATGTTCAACTAAGACGTTTTTACCGGCCTTTATACCTTCATCATCAAAAAAATAAGATCCTAGCTGATTTCCCATATCTGGCACATCACATATTACACATACTTCTGAAGCAACCTTCTTATTCAATTTGTCTTTTAAGTAACTCCGTCCTCTTAAAACTTGATCAGCTTCTAATCCATGTCCAAAACTTTCATGTGCAATAGTTCCACCCATTCCAGGATCAACTATTACTGTAAATTTACCTGCTGGTGGTATTTTTGCTTTTAACATATCAAGAGAGTTATTTGCTATTTGTTCTAATTTAGTATCAGTTAATTCATCTAAGATTTCAAAACCCACTTCACCTTCAATTACAGAATAATCAAAATCAATTGTCATCCCTTCTTTAACAATTGGCATAATAAATAATCTTAATCGCGGAATTACTTGCCTTAATTGACTTCCCTCATTATTTACGAAAATTCGCGTAATTTCTGTTTCATAATATTTTATTTGACACATTACTATTCTTTTATCATATTTTTGAATAAAGTCAGATATATCCCTAATTTTTTTTAATTTTTCTTCAATCGGGATATCCTTAGGATTTATTTTAGTCTTGAGTTCTTTATTTAACTTCCATCCTTCAAACTCAGCAATTTCCTCACCCTTATTAACTACTTTAGGTAATTTTTCTACAATAATATTTAGATTGGAAAAATCATCAAGTGCAATTTCCTTCCATGTTCCATCAAAGGTCCTTGCAACAATGCCAGATGTCTTTGTAACAGCTGAAATATCCTCAGAAAAGGGCGTTTTGTTTATGAACACAGCTGATAAAGAATCATACAAAATGTCAAAATACTGGTTTGTTCGCTTAAAGTTGTTTGAAATTTCTTCAAAAGTAGTAAAAATTTGATCAAATGATTGATCAATCATAATAAGTGGAATTTGAAATAAATTATTATATTTATGCTTTTATGTTTGTTATGATTCTCAAGACGAACATATGTTTTTAGAATATTTAATGATTTAAAATCAAGGATTTCTTTTTTATAAAACTACTAAGTAAAATTTAAGTTTCAAAGCTTCCTTCTGAATCTGATGATTTTGCAAATGCTTTTGAGTTATTCTCTAAATAACTAATCCGCTTTTCTAAAATTGTCATAGTTTCTATAATATTATTGAGTACTTTATTAGTTTCCCTAATCTCATATTGGAGGTCACCAAGTCGATCAAGTATGAAGACCATAACTTTTGATTCTTTAACTGGGGTTATTACCCAATTAATGATATTTTGTATAAACTTTCGGTTATCATATGAATTTAATCCTATTCTCGAAGTCGTAGTAAAAATATCAATATCTCCAATTGCGACAACTTTACCTTGACCAAAATCTGTATATGCCGCAATAGTTTGCTGTTTCTCATTATCTTTTGTCCATTTCTCAGATGTATTATTATAGACTTCTGACCATACAGAATTTTCATTTGTTTGTAATAAAGGTTTTACATCTTTATTTAGGAGTAAGGAACATGAGCCTCCTATTATCATCTCTCTTATATTTTTTGTTATTTGATTTTTGAGGAAATCTTGAATATGTAATATACTCGTACAGTTTTGGTTATTATCATTCATCTCTTTAATTAGATTTTTCTCGAAAATGATACCAAACTTTCCAGCAATATCATTAAGGTTAGTTTTTTGAAGAGAGTCCGCACCATATTCACTCAATAATAGTAAGCCACCCCCACTTCTTACGTGATCAACAATATGCTTAATCTCCAAACTGGAAAAGAAATCATCAATCGGATTACCAATAATCAAAAGATCTATATTTTCTAATATTTCCTTAGTAATGCTTCCATTTTCATTTTTTTTAACTTTGAGATCTAATCTTTTAAGGAGATTTAAGAATTCCTTGAATTCTTCGTCATCAATGTTTAACATTTCATT